>JBFYNP010000035.1:0-53538 GCA_041304325.1 Candidatus Bathyarchaeota archaeon | reverse complement strand
TTTTCCACGATCTCTCCGAGAATCTCACCTTCTTGGGTTAGAACAACTATATACGGGATCTTGATAACATTAAACTCTTCAACCTCTTTTGGACTCGGCGGAATCGCCCACTTTCGAGTTGTGCTCTTTGCATCACGCATTATGTGCCCAAATGCACGGGTCTCAAGGCCTGCGGCGTCACTTATCAAATCGAGGACTGGGACGTTCCTATGGCAGTCGGGACACCATTCGGCAGTAAATACGATAACTACCGCTTTATCCGCATACTCCTTCAAATCTTTCACAACGGATTGTTGAAGGTTATATTCCGCCTTACGTTTCGCAAAGATCTCAGTCGCCCCGTTTTTTGTGGAGACATAAGTCTTAATCTCTTCACTATTTCTCCGAATCTTGGATAGATCGTACTTCATAGATAATCGTCGCCAAAAACGACGCCGTGACTTAAGAAGCCTTACTCGGTATCGCCATTTCTAGATAATTACTTAATACTAAATTATTTGCATGGACACCTGAAATATAGTGAGAGAAATACAATCCTATATATTGCATAAAACATGAAAATATTATGATTATTAAATTGATAACGAGAGATAACGTCAAACACTCTATATAATCCTATACATAACTATAGTGTAGTGTGTAAAGTTTGGTTCCACCAAATTCTACAGAGGAACTTCGTAAAGTACAGGTAACGGGCGGATCAACATACATTATCAGCCTTCCGAAGACTTGGGTCGATCAGATGGGGTTAAAGCGAGGAAGCGTCGTTTCAATTAGTAGAAAGGAAGATCTAAGTCTAAACATTCAATCCAAAGAGGTTGAAGCGGAGGATCACGTTCGAAAGGTTATAATAAACGCAACAGAGGGGGACACTCCTAATAGGATCATTAGACGCGTTGTCTCTGCCTACTTAATTGGATACACAATTATTCAATTAAGGAGCAATCAAAAGAGGCTTGACAGCAATATACGCATCGCTGTTAAAGATTTCACACGACGTAAACTCGTAGGTACAGAGATCCTATCGGATCTCCCAAATGAACTTACTCTCCAAGTACTTCTTAGTTATAAAGAGCTCTCAGTAAAAGATGCGCTACGTAGAATGAGTATTATCTCAGCTTCTATGCACAGGGATGCCCTCTCCGCTCTCAACACCGATAATCCTCGCCTAGCTAAAGAGGTCATTGGTATGGATGATGAGGTAGACCGATTCAGCTTCTACATAATTCGCCTCCTTAAAGCAGCAGTTACTGATGCTTACATCCTCAGAGAGAGTGGTCTTGCGTCACCTCGTCAATGCCTTGGATACAGATTAATCACTAAAAGCGTTGAACGTATGGCTGACCACGCTACAAAGATCGCTGAGAACCGCCTCGCACTGCATTTCGCTCCTATAGATAATGACATTATGATAGAACTCAATAAGGTCTCAGAATCTGCTCTAAAAGTGTTCGAAGATTCCATGGAAGCACTCTTCGACGAGGAATATCTCGAAGCTGACAAGGTGATCGATCATGCGGAGGAAACCCGAAACCTAGAGGGAGCTGTGATCCAGCTTATCACAAAGCGATCTGAGCCCAAAGAGGCTCCTGCACTTCGCCTCATCGTTGACAGTATTCTACGTACAGCAGAATATGGCTCTGATATAGCTGAAACCGTTCTTAACATGAACGTGAAAGATGTTGTAATAGAGGCTTAACACATCATTTATTAAGTAAAGCAGTTCAACAAACTGCGTCTGGGATCGTAGTCTAGCTTGGCTATGATACGCGGTTCGGGACCGCGTGATCCCCGGTTCGAATCCGGGCGGTCCCACCAATTTCTAACGAAGCTGAAGAATTTCTAATACTTGTTCAGGTTACATTTCTACTGAATACAAATGTCTAATGCTAAACATGGGGAATGGGAGCGTTTCGGCAGAGCAAGCAAACCTAGTGCACCTGAGATAGTAGAGCTTAACATTCAGCGTAATCAGCCAAAAACCTTCGATGTTGCATCCTATTATGGTCAGATGCTCATTCATAGAGCTCACATTACAATGCTTGCGGAAGAATGTATTATCAGCCACTCAGAGGCGAAGACACTTCTAAATGGGCTAATGAAGGTGGATAAACAAGCAAAATCTGATCCAAGTCTTGTATCCTATATGTCGACTGAGACTGCCCTTATCAAGGAAGTTGGTGAGGTCGGTGGTAGGATGCACATCGGAAGAAGCCGGAATGACCTTGGGCATGCTCAAAGGCGATTATACTATCGAGACCAGGTGGAGCGAGTTATTGGTCATGTAATCGATTTCCAACAGAAACTTGTAGAGACCGCTGAGCGGAACATCGATACTGTGATGCCTGGTTACACTCACTTGAGACAAGCTCAACCCACCACACTAGCTCACTATCTTCTAGCTCACGCTGAAGCCGTCTTCCGTACCATAGATCGCCTTGAAGACTGCTACAAAAGAACCAATCTGAGTCCTCTTGGTAGTGCTGCCTTTGCAGGAACTGGGTGGCCTGTTAACAGGCGTCGAACTGCTGAGCTCTTAGGCTTTAACGACTTTATTCTAAATAGCCAAGATTGTGTCGCATCTATTGATTATTATGTTGAGTTCGCTGCAGCTCTAGCAATTCATATGTCAAACTTGAGTAGGCTAGCTGAAGATATACAGATCTGGAGCAGCGATGAATTCATGCTTCTTGACCTAGATGAAGCATACGCGGGAACGAGCAGCATCATGCCTCAAAAGAAGAATCCCCTAATCTTAGAATATGTAAAGGCGTACGCAGCAGAGTCTCTCGGCACAATGGTAGCGACTGCTGCATCAATGAAAGGTGTCAGTTACACGAATACCGTGGATCGTGTGATGTTGGAGCCAGTCGCAATAGACACAGCAATAGGTAGTACTCGGATTATGGGAGGAGTCATCGAAACCATGAACCCGCTGAGAGAAAATATGGCGAAGCGGCTTTCAGAAGGGTTCACAACGACCACAGATCTCGCTGATGCCCTTGTCCGAGTACATACTATAAGCTTCCGCCAAGCTCACGATATTCTAGTTGAAGTAACTCTTAGGTGCCTCCGCGAAGGGAAGAGGACAGAGGAGATCGATGGTATGATGATCCGTGAAGCGGCTATCACTGTTATCGGTAAACCTCTCGATCTATCCGATAATGAGATCAAGGAAGCGACGAACCCTACATTGAATGTGAAGAGACGAAATGTCTCGGGTGGGCCTTCCCCGAGAAGTGTAAGAGAGATGATCCGTGTACAAAAACGACTTATTAATGGAGAAGAAAAACGCCGAATTATTAGACTCGATAAGATCAAGGATGCACTTCACAAATTAAAGGATGCAGAGATAGCCCTTTAACGATTAATTTTTCTAAGAAAATCTACTTTTCCGAGGTAAGTTCCATCAAGTAGAATGACGTCAAACTCCTCAACATCAACAGCATCACGCCTGAACATTGGGCCTAGAAGACTTTGAGGCGTCTCACCATTAACCGGAAGGCCGCCTAAGAGATCGTTGAAAGTAGGCATAAGGATCATCTCAGGGGTAAGAAGATCGGTATCAAACTGCTCCTTCATCGCTTCGATGGGATCACCTTCATAGCGTCCGCCATTCTGTTTAAGGAAAGCTTTCGCTAGCTTCAATGGTTCAAGTATACCTTTAACCCAAGCGCGTTGAGTTAATCTAACACCTAGAGGTGTTTTAAGTTGTACAGTAGGGTGGTTATGGCCAGTGATAATGAGATTGGCTTCTAACATTTTCGCTCGAGGCCATGCGTGACCATGCAGGATCGCTACTTTGAAATCATCGCCGATGACAAGCCCTTTTGATGTATGAATTGTAACCTCCGGAGGGACAATTTCGGGAAGGTTTCCGTCATGGTTACCTCGTGTCACATCAATTTTTGGAACCTCATCGAGAAGCTTGACAAAGAAATTTGGTAGCTCCCGTTTTTCTTGGAAACTAGTTATTGGAACTCCATGCTTTACGTCTCCAAGAACGATGAGTCTATCGGGCTTAACCTTCCTAACGAGATTAATGAGATCATTAAGCATCCGATCTGTCTGGTAAGGTATGCTTATACCGAGTTTACTAAGTTCATATTCAAAACCGATATGGAGATCTGCAACCAGCAAAACCCTTTCATCAAGTTCAGCTAGCAATGCTGGCCAAGGTGGAAGGAGGCGGATCAAGATGAGAAACGCTTCACTCAGAGGGATTTAAACCTCTGCGAAGTTTATCATCAATCATGGCTCATCCGGAGCGGCTAACGCTGGAAAGACTCATAGATGAGGCTCGATCTGAGCGAGAACTCAGCCGAAGTAGTTGGGAGCGTCTTCGATTAGTGTTCGGTGACCGCTTCATTAAAGCTTGGCGTCTGGTTCTAGAAAAGCGGATTAAACGATACATTTTTCGTCCCAGTGAACGGGTAGTCTGGATCGCAGTAGGACAAAGCGGTGAGCACCGGATCCTTCCAGCTGCAGAGTATTGTAGTTGCGATGATTTCTACTTCCGTGTCATTGATGGTGATGCTGGTGTTTGTTACCATCTTCTTGCCCAGCGTCTCGCTGAAGCACTAAACTCATACCAAGAGATACTTGAAGAGGACGAGGCTTACCCTGCTCTTTCGGATGAGTGGCGAGCTTGGACTAGCCCTCACGAGGATTAACACCTAAATATCAATCCAAGGATAGTTACTATCATGGATGCTAATACCATAGTACTCTTAGGGCAGATCGCCATGGTGCTCGCAGTTATCTGCTTCGGTCTCGGATTCTTCTACCTATACCTCATCAATAAAAATCAGAAATAACATCCCTATCATTTTATAACTCGCCACCCATTATTTCATCGACCCCTGCTATGTCTAGCACAGATGATGTGATAAAACGTATTTTAGCGATCAAGCCAACTCTCACTCGAGATGTTATTGAAATCCTTATCCAGGAAGAGAAAGTTAAGGCTGCAGGTCTTTTAACGGATGAAGCTGCAGCGCACCTCGTAGCTAGTAATTTAGGTATCAATGGCGCAGGGGAGCGTATAGAGGCAAAACTCAAAATCGGAGGTCTTACATCTGGTCTTAACGATGTGAGTCTTTCCGCTAGAGTTATTCAGGTTTTCGAATCCCGAAATTTTACTAGAGCTGATGGTCGTCAGGGAAAAGTGCTCCGTATGTTAATAGGGGATTCCACAGGGATGGTTGCAGCCATTTTCTGGGATGATAAAGCCGATCACGTTGTGGCTAGCAAAATACAGCGCGGTAAGATCATTAGAATACTTCATGCTTATAGTCGTGAGCGACAAAACGGAGGGGAAATCGAGGTCAACGTTGGTGGTCGGGGACAAGTCTATATGGAGCCATTGGACGCAGTCGATGTTGACTTTCCCGCTGTAGATAGTTTCTTTAAACTTCCAGGAGAGGTTCAGACTGCTGGTTCTGTAAACGTTACAGGAGTTGTGGTCGATCGGAGCCCAGTAAATACCTTTGTAAAGAAAGATGGGAGTGGTGAGGGAAAAGTCACTAGGTTAAGCATCCAAGAAGAGGGGCGAAGAATCCCCCTCGTTGTCTGGGAAGACAAGGTAGATGAGCTTGCTGGGCTTCAGATTGGAACACGAATCCGAGTAATAGGGGCTTCAAGCAGAGTACGGACAGGAGGAGGATTCGAAATCCACCTTAGCAGAGGATCCATTGTAGAGGTTCTGGAGGAAGGGGTTCTCCCACGTGAGGCCGAGGCAAAATGGGCAAAAATTGGTGAGTTAACACCTGATATGCGTAATGTTAGTGCAGCAGGTAAGGTGACTCAACTCAATGAGCCACGTGAGTTCACAAAGAAAGATGGGTCTAAAGGTCAAGTCGCTAGCGTTGTTCTCCAAGATGATACCGGTATTGTAAGGCTCAGCCTCTGGGATGATGACGTTAATCTCTTAAAGGAGATTAAACCCGGAACCGTTCTAGCAATAGAGAATGGGTATACCCGCGCTGGTTATGGGGGAGGTATTGATCTAAATGCCGGCCGAATGGGTCGAATAAGGATCGATCCCGATGACATCCAGGTTGATATGTTGGATGGTGAGGATCGTCTTACGGAAATCCGGGATCTGGTTGAAGGTCAGAAAAACATTAACGTGAAGGGAAAGCTACTCGACGAACCTGTAAGCCGAGAGGTTAACACACTTCGCGGCCCAGTTTCAGTAGTTAGCTTCCGTATGGATGATGGCACTGGTGAAACCCGTGTTAGTTTATGGCGTGATCACGGAAAGGCTGTGGAGGGGCTCTCAGCTGAAGCAGAAGTGCTTATAGAGAACTGTAACGTTCGTGAGCCTTTTGATGGGCTTATGCAGATAAGCAGCACTGGATACACAAAGATAAAGATCCTGAAAAAATAAGTCTCTACTTAGAAGTCTTCTCAACTATACTTATACTCTTCTCGAGTTGATCGAGACTCTTGTCTATAAGTTCTCGAGTGATGATAAGTGGAGGCATTAGACGTATAACACTCTTCCCACAATTAACTACCGCAATACCCTTACGGAAACAGTCCATCATTACGTCCTCTGTTTCTTGAGCAGCTGGGGATTTATCCTTCTTTACTAGCTCTACTCCACACATAAGACCGAGACCACGGACATCACCAATTAATGGGTGATTACCCTTCATCTCGTTAAGTCTTTTAATGATATATGAGCCTTGTTTCTGCGCGTTTTCTAACATTTTCTCCTCTTTTATTGCTTTAATAACTGCTGAAGCAGCTGCACACGCAACGGGGTTACCTCCAAAGGTGGAGGCATGACTACCCGGGGTCCAGTCTTGGAGGTCTGCTCGGCTAGCCATCACACCAAGAGGTAGTCCTGCAGCAATACCCTTTGCAATGGTCATTATGTCCGGAACTACTCCAAAATGCTCTATCGCGAACCATTTACCTGTTCGACCCATACCTGACTGAACCTCATCAACCGCAAAGAGGATCCCGTGTTTATCTAGAAGCTTCTTTAACTTCGGGAAATAACCTTTCGGAGGAACAACATAACCACCTTCGCCTTGGATGGGTTCAGCGACGAGGAGACCCACATCTTCAGGTGGTACAAACTTGTTGAACAGATACTCTTCTATGTAGTCGACACAGTAAAAATTGCAGCTCGGGCACTCTAAATTGAAAGGACACCTGTAACAGTAGGGATAAAAGATGTGCTCTACCCCCGGAATTAAAGGTTGGAAATATCGACGCTGAGCTGGTTTTGATGCTGTGAGGCTTAAAGCACCCATGGTTCGGCCATGGAAACTGCTAATGTAAGCAAGTATTCCCTGCCTTTTTGTATGCCAACGCGCAAGCTTAATCGCAGCCTCGTTCGCTTCGGCACCACTATTCCCGTAGAAGAACTTCTTTTCAAAATTGCCTGGTACGATTTCATGGAGCTGTTCTCCAAGGTCGATGTAATTCTCGTAGAAGAAATCTGTATAACTGTAGCTTAGAAATCTGTCCACTTGGTCATGAACAGCCTTCAAGACTTTTTTGTTTCCATGGCCGACATTTGTAACGGCAAGACCTGAGTTCATATCAATGAACTCATTTCCATCTACATCGGTGACTATACATCCCTCTGCTTTTTTGACTACGAGAGGGTATGCTCTTCCAAAGCTAGGAGAAATATACCTTTCGTCGCGTTCAACGATCTTCTTCGCCTTGGGGCCTGGAGGTGTAACAACAATGTTGGGGTAACTCAAACAGCTTCACCCTGTGCATAAAGCTGACCTTCGAGTTATATTAAAGATGAAGGGTTAAACAACCCTTTAAACAAACGCCTTATTTTTTTAGTAAATATGTTCTGGCAATAAACTATGTTTTAATCCGTGGTCTATATGATTGGAAAGAAGAATCGCCCAGCGATCACAGCTAATACAAGCACTAGGGCAGCAACTCCTACGAATTCAGGGCGTAGTTTGGGTCCATTCGTCTCATCTTGAAAGAACCGCATCAAGCCAGCACTACCTGTTGGCATTCCCGGCGCCTGATCCTTCTTCTTTTTACTACTCATGATTGATCTATCTTCACGTCGCGTAGATATTAGAAAAAGATTACTATTTTAGAAACTATTTCTTCAAAGGAGAAGTGCGCATGAAATCGGTGAGACTGAACTGCTTCGAGTCCTCATCTTCTGGGGGGAGTTCCTTTGGGAATAATGTGTTGATCTCGTCTTTGACAAGTAGGAGTCTGTCTACATAGTATTGATCTAGGTTGTATTTACGTACCATATTGAGGGCTGTGTTAAGATACTTCTCAATACCCCCTTTATGAACCGTGAGTTGGATTGGGCCTCCACAACGTTTACATTTTCCTGCTAGGGGAGGACGCCGGTACTTTTGATTGCATTTATTACAACGAAAAGTCTGAGCCGTGAAGGCGCGAAGATTTCCGACTATATCTTTCATGAAGTGGCTATTCAGGATCTTTAATGCTACAATTTTTTGATCGACTGCACGAATCTTCCCAGCGAGCTCGAGCTGACTATCGAGCTTCTCTATCATTGTATGCAGGGTATTATAGGCTCCATGATGGGCACCTAGATTGATATCCGTGATCTCGTTTGTGTAGCCCATTCCTTCGAACTGAGCTTCGGTACCTAATCGAGCACCGAGTAAATCTATAACCTGACTAAAATCTCCAGTCCCTGCTCCCGTTGCACACAGTCTATAAAACTCAGGCGAATATCTCCAATCGACATCGACATTCTGAGCTTCTTTATCCACCTCATTTGGCTGAAGTGCAGGTATTATGTAAAGAGGTGCATCCATAAGTCCACCGCTCTGCTGTGGTAGATAACTAAGGCTAAAGTTGAGAAGTGCATCCATAGCAAGCATTACCGCATCCTCGTCTCCATCGCAGTTTCGGCGCTTCGCAGCGTGCCAGTAGGGATGGGCATAACAATTGCGGACCGCTATATACCCTATTAAGCGACTCGTAATAGCTGCGCTAGTATGAGGAGCTAAACCCAGCAAAAGTACGCCTATAAGATCTCCCCGGTTTTTCGCGTTATAAAAAGGCTCCATTTTATATAAATCTCGGAGCTCTTCGTCTATGAAATGGGACGCATTAACCAGATAGTCTCCACAGTCCTCAGGGAGTAAGATATCTTGAACCATGAGTTCAAGCATCTGGTCTAGGTGAGTAAGGGGGTCACCATTTACGTCGTGGAGATAGCCAAGTTCCTTTAATTTAGCTATACTCGTACCTATTTCACATGGTTTGAAGTGAGTAAGTGGTATATCCGTCAAATCGAAACGAAGGGTTCCGTCTTTGAAAACACTAAGATCATACCGAGCGCGAATAATCCCTTTGGCAAGATGTTCAGGAATCCGCTTCTGGTTCATTAGGCGCTTCACGCATTTGACACGTGCAGGGAGACCACCCCCTATTAGTTTTCGAGCTTCTTCTAACTCTCTTTTAAGATCAAGATCGATTGAAGCATAACTAACGATCTCCCCATGGCAATTGGGGCAGCGTTCTCCCTCAAAATGGAGGCCACAGCGACTGCATCGGCGGACTTCCTCGGTTTCACCACTGCAGTTCGCACAGACGGGTGTATAGTTGAGGCTTCCGCAACGTATACACTGACGCTGTACCATTTCTACCTTGATCAAACCCTTTGCGGCTTTTAGTAAATCTCGTTGAGGGCCTCCTGCCTCCCCCACTGGGAAGAGACTATGAACATAGGGGGTCATCTTTCTCTCCTTCGCTTTCTCAGGACGACCCATTCGCGCACCAACGAAAACGGGAGCCTTATCTTTTATGCCGAATCCGGCAAAGTTAATAACAACATCTAATTGCTTATCGCCTTTTACTTCGACATAAAGCCTATCAAGAGCGAGAACGCTTTCAAGGATAACTGAGTCCTCTTCAAAAATAAGTTTTTGACCAACTACTTTATGGGGAATAAGGATCTTTTCAAGGAGCAATTTAATTTTAGGGTCGTTATTTATCTCCATAAGTCCCTTGCTCCATTGATTGGCGAGTAGCAACCGAAGAGTGATTACTTCTTCGCGTGTGAGCGCCGTCCAATGATAGTTCCACCTTGGATGAAGAGGCACATCTATTCTAGTGAGGGCTAGAGCCTCTATGGCCGTTGGATAATGTGTGGTTGCGGCCTTAAGATACTGTATCCGTTCTGCTGTAATCTGTGTAAGATCTTCGATAGCTTCATTTCCGAGACGCTGGAACGAAGCTTCAAAGTCATTGAGCCACTGGTTCTCATCGTAACCAGCAGGTAGGAGCGGTTTATTATTCTGAACCCAATCTCCTGCATTGCTGAGATAATCCCCAAGGTAAAGAATTCTGTCTATATTTGGAAGGAGTTGCTCCGCGAGATTAACTGTATCAACTCGGATTATTGATCCGTCATTAACGCGGACAATCGGAGGCTCTATACTGTCAACTGGGCATGTCGCAGTGCTCTTCCCTGGGAGTTCCGTTCTCATCTGAACCCCGGTGGTAAGGAATCTATTGAGAACGATCATGGTTGCAGGATGTACACCATTAGCAGCGAGACCTGTGTTACGAGCTCTACCGTAACGGAGCCTAAACCCCCCTATTGCTCCTGGGAAGCTGAAGACCGGACGCCCTACAATGATCTCTTCCATGAAAGCGGCCGTGGGAGCTACCTCTTTCTTCTCATCCAATGTTTTAGGTTTCTTTCTTCCCATTTGCTTTAGCCAGTCCCATCCTTGGATCCCTAGCAACTCACAATTGCCATAGAGTTTTCTAGCTCTACCAATAATACCATCAACAACAACGATTAAGGCACCTCCACGTAGCCGATTTGTCTCAATCCCAGGAACGTCACGATAATTACTTACTTCAAAAGGGTCAGTACTAACGCCAGTAGGTTCAACGGGGATGCTCCTCATGGCGAGCTCAATATCTTCGTCAGTGATATGATACTGGAATCGGCGAACTGTACGTTCGTAGAGACGAACCTCTTCAACAAACCGCTGCACCACCTGCTCATTTGGCTGCCACTTATCAAGTCCAAGAGTCTTTCGGGCGACATCAGCAACGACAAGAGAAAGTGCTTGTGCGGTTCCTCCCGCGGGACGAATAGGGCCTGCAAAATAGACAGAAAGAAATTTAGTCTTGTCCGGATTTTGCTTGATAACTACCTTCGGAATCCCCTCTAGTGGAGCAATGGTTACTGCTTCAGTGAGTATTGCGAGAGCAGTGCGTATTGCTTGATCAGCTGCTCTCTCTTTCTCCATAACTCCAAAGCGACCAAGACATATCTCCTCCACGACTTTAAATGCAATATCGCGGCGGTCCAGATATTCAAGCTCATGCATACGCTGACTTATTCCTGGAGGACCAAGCATTTTCTCTACACGTTCAGCAATGTCGTGCGTGATCTTCGACTCAACTTCTATGGAAGCATCAAAACCTTTACTTCGAGCTCTCTCCGCAATCTTGTATTGTTTCGTTAACTCAGCTTCTAGACCATTAAAATACGCCCTATAGGCCGGGGTCATCTTAAGCTGACTCATTCCAGCAGAATAGATGAGGCTCGAGGAATAAATGCTTTAACGGATGATTGCTGACACAATCGCCCCGACTTTCTCTCGTACTCCATCGTTACTTTCAACAAGATTCCCCGTTACAATTACTTCGGCTCCTGCCATACTCGCTGTCTTGGCTGCAACAATGTCGCGGATACCTCCCCCAACAACAAGCCTACAAGAACAACGTTTCTTGACCGCGCTAATCATCTGTGCAGGTACTGGCTGAAGTGCGCCAGATCCAGCTTCCAGGTAAATGTATCTCATCCCAAGGTTCTCCGCAGCTAAACTATAAGCAACCGCAAGCTCGGGTTTGTCGAGAGGGATACCCCGTGCTTGCCCCACCCAACCAGCAGTACCCCCGGAACCTACTATAATATACCCCATTGGAATTGCTTCAAGACCCAGTTTTTTCACAGTAGGCGCTGATAGCGCTTGAGCATCGATTACATAGTAGGTATTTGTAGAGTTAAGTAGACTCATGAACCAAACAGCATCGGCGTACCGTGATATCCCCGTTAAACCATTGGGAAATAGAATGACAGGGATTTTACATGACTGCTTTATTTTTTGAACTACATCATCAGTCTCTGCATTGGAAGAGACGGTGGAACCACCTACCATTATTGCTGAACTGCCAGCCGCTTCAACTTCTCTAGCTATTAAACCGCAATCGGTACCCCCAAGTTTCTCTGGGTCAAGAAGGGTCATATGTATACACCCTTCTCTTCCTATCTTTTCGTTGAGGTACTGTTCGATCCGCTTACCCAACTTTTTTTACTTCCTGCTCAGCCCCATAGTATTTATCTACCCAACTACTATAGGCATCCACTTCAGCATTCTGAGGTTCGATAGGAACACGCCCCCTTAAACTGCAGCTGGCACACCTAACCCCAGCAACACTATTTTTAATATCTAACGTAACTTTTACAGTATTTTTTGCGCAGTTAGGGCATAAAAACAGAGTGGGTAATGTCCTTCGAATGATCTTTTCTTCTTTTTTCCTTCTTCTCCCCATACTCCTCGCCTCTTTACATACTTGATGAGGCTTATCTAAGTCTTAAGACTAGTGGAAATAAACAATAATAACTACTCTATTTACCATTCAATGCCATAATAAATTCTCTAGAATTAGTTACTCTCGAATCTATATAATAAAGATATTTTTTACTTATACCCAATTTAATTAAAAAATCGGGTGTTTTTTTGGGTATAATATAAAGAACCAGCGTGATTTTGTAGACTCACATGTGACTTTTAACAAATCACACAATATGGATATAGCCCTTATCTCCTCCTTGTATGTGATATCACGCTCTGGTATTTTTTAAAATCATGTTATTTATATTTCTGTAACTATAATTTCGGACTGAAAAAATAATTAAAATAAACCCTCACAACTGCATTTATAAAAAATGATCACAAAACCCCTCATTTTAGTAAAATATTGACAATAATAATCCAATAGTTTAGATGATATAATGTTGGGTACATAGAGGTTAAATAAGTTGTTTAGACTACGATAACTTGTTAAAGATTACAGATATATATTTTAGCTAATATTAATATTTTGTCAGTTAATATTATGTGTTATAAATAATAATTAATATATTTTGAATACCTCATTTGATATTATCCTCACTTTGTGGCGGTTTTCCGCATACAGATCTGTAGACAAACTTATCAATCTAACACGAATATAATTAAGTGATTAAGTACCAATGTCTATAGAAGATAATGCCCAGATAATTATCCAAAAAGCGTTTAAAGACCCTATTTCAGAACTATTGTTAAAAAATAGTTGTTTTACTAATGTACAGTTTGAAACACTAATAATTGACCTCTTAACAGACTTAATGTCCGATAAAAAACTCTCTTTTAACGAAAAAACCTTATTTAGAAGAAAAATAGTAAGCAGAGGCTCATTTAGCCGGACATTAGGACAAGCAAGATCTAAAGTTATATCTGCAATTTATACTATTATATTGTTAAGCTACATAGGAGTATTGGGATCAAAGCCTTTTGAGGACTATGAAATATTGACAGAAAAATTGAGAGATTATATATCTCAGCTAAATAACTCAGAAGGTTTAATAAAAAAACGACAATTAAAACGAATTGAAGCAGAACTTCTTGAAGGAATAACGCTTCTCTCGAAACCAACAACCATTAAAACTTTGTGATATCACACTATATCACATCGAATAATGCATGACAGGCTTGACCAAGAGCTATTCCACCATCTCCCGGAGGTAATTTAACCCCTTGAAAAACATTATAATTATGCTTTTTTAAGTTTTTTACTAAATTTGTCGATATATATTTATTAGCTATTACCCCGCCTGATAATACAATATTATGTAATCCCTCATTATGAGCTACATTATCCGTTATTTCAGATAAACAATCAACAACATATTTTTGGCTAAATGCAGCAATATCTTCTTTTCTAAAATTTCCTTTATTTAAGGCGAGATAACTAATTAATTTACTAGTATTGATATAATATTTACCTTTATCAGTCTTAATTTCGTTTTTAAACTTAATAGTATCAGATTTACCCCGTGATGCAACGCATTCAAGTTTCATCGCAGGTTCACCTTCGTATGTTTTTCGATAATTTATTCCTATTAAACCTGAAATTGCATCAAGAAATCGTCCGGTACTCGAAGTTTTTAATATGGAAGGTAATCGTGATTGATTTAGAATTACATCTAGTTCAGTTGATGCCTTAGGAAAAGCTAATTCTATGTGATTTGACGTGATATCACGAATCTCATCGTCATTTAATGTTTTAGTTAAAGCTGCTATAAGCATTCTATATGGTAGTTCAGCGCAAAGGTCACCTCCTGGCATAGGCAATTCCTCTAAAGATCCCTTTCTTTCATATGATTTAAAGGTAGAAACTAGGATTTCTCCTCCCCATATTGTTCCATCTGGTCCAAAACCTGCTCCATCAAGGGCTATACCTACTACAGGATCATCAGGTTTCAATTTATTTTCTGCGCATACAGAAACTATGTGAGCGTGATGATGCTGTGATGTCACAATTTCTACACCTGTTTCTTGTGACATTTCTTTGGCCAAGTGTGATGTAATGTAACCAGGATGAAGGTCACAACTAATCACATTAGGATTAGATGTGATTTTTAAGAGGTCACAAATAACTCGAACTGCATTTTTCTCATATTCTAAAGCTTCTAGGCTTGTGATATCACCAAGATATTGTGTAGGGAAACAATTTCGATTAAGTGTTACAGCTGCTACATTACTTTGTTCTGCTCCTAAAGCAAATGTTATCCCCTTAAAAGGGATCTCTATAGGATCAGGTACATAGCCTCTAGATCTCCGTATGAATGTCCTTTTGCTTCCATTTATTCTAAGAATACTATCATCACATCTATTAATTATCTCGCGGTTATGAAGAAGGAAAAAATCCGCTATTCCTTGCAAATCTTTGATAGCATCGTCGTTATCCACCGACATCGGGACTCCAGATACATTTCCACTCGTCATTAAAAGAGCTGGAACTTGGAGGTTCTTGAATATCATAATATGTATTCCAGTGTAAGGAAGCATCACACCGATCTGATCGAGTCCTGGTGCTACGAGACCTGAAAGAATGCGACCTTTTTTTCTCATTAGAACTATTGGTCTCTGCCAACTTGTTAGTTCTTTAATCTCATTTTTCGATGGATCTGTGAATTTTAATATCTCTTTTATGTTTGGAGACATTACCGCAAAAGGTTGGCTGGGTCGATTCTTTCGCTTTCTTAGTTTTGCAACTACCTCCGATTCAGTGGCAAGTCCTGCAAGATGAAATCCTCCAACACCTTTTACCGCTATTATAGAACCATTTCTAAGTAGTTTAGCTACATCCGAAAAGAGGTCCGTTGAGGGAATCGCGGTGCCATCTCTTGCGTGAAGACTCATGCTTGGACCGCATCTGGAGCAAGTTATCCCTTGAGCGTCAAATCTTCTATCAAGGGAATCATTGTATTCATTTAAGCAGTAATTGCACATTGAAAATTGACTCATATGTGTGCGCTCTCGGTCGTATGGAAGGGATTTTATCCCAGTGAACCGAGGGCCGCACCAAGCGCAGGCTGTGAAAGGGTATTCGTACCAGCGACTCCCTATAGTATTCATATCTCGAAGGCAATCTGGGCAGATACCTATGTCAGGAGGGAAAACCCCGGATGCGGTTTTTGAGCTGTTTCTACTTTTATCGATCAGAAATTCTTTAAATCTATTTCTGAAGGGTTTGTATTCAACTTCAATTCCTTTAACCTCGCTCACCGCTGGAGCATCCCGATTAATAGAAGAGATAAAACAAATGATCTTTTCCTTAGGTCCCTCAACAACAATTTCAACCCCTGCATCTCCGAGATTAATTACATTCCCTCTTAAGCCTTGTTTGACTGCCATTCGGTAGATAAAAGGTCGAAATCCTACGCCCTGAACGCGTCCTGTAATCTTTATCAACGCTTCAATTAGGGCTTGAGAGTCCAACGCAATTCAAGAAGTTGATGAACGATAGTTATTAAACCGAACGTTTGCTAAAAAGGCAAAAGGTAAAAACTACCTTCGGTTACTATACTATAGTAAGAGTAACTGATGTAGCCTTGGAGTTAATCTTTACCACCTTAGCGCTTCTTACAATAACGGTGGCTGCTTCAATTCTTTTATACAATCGTATTCGTGGTGCTCAAACCGAATACGATGCTTCCAAAGAAGCTATCAGGAATATAACATTTGGATTTACTAGGCAAGTTCATAGACTCCAACAAGATATAGAGCACGCTGAGAATAATTCTTCTACAGCAAAAATTGCTGCAGCCGAGGCTTTAAAACAGTCATTAGAGGCAAAGCAGGCTACACTACAGGGATTAGAAGCTGTGAAGAGCTTAAGTGAACGAATCAACGGTGCCGAGTCTGCTGTCGAGTCAATGCATAAGGAGATTCAAAAGCTTGTTGCCACTCCTCGTAATCGTAGTAACGTAAAGTCGGAAGTTAACGCTGCAATTCCAATTCATCAAACAAGCATTATCAACCAACTTACTGATACGGAACTTGATGTCCTCAAGAAGATCGCACTTCTGAATGAGGCAACAGCGCCAGAGATAAAAGCTCAAATTGGCCTTACACGTGAACATACAGCCAGAATGCTAAAACGCCTATACGAAACCGGTTTCGTCGACCGTAACACTTCTACAATGCCCTACCGTTACAGTGTTCGAAAAGAGATTAAAGATATTCTGCTCCAACAAGAAAATCTACCAAAGATGATAGCGATCAAGTAAACTCTGAGCAACTTTTTAACTTTACATGTGGATATGATTTCACATGAAAACAGCCACTAATCAGAATGCACCTCGAATGAGCCCAGCACCTGGAATCGAAATTATCATATTAGGAAATACAAAGAAATCGATGCTCACCTACATCACTGCTCAACCAGGCGCAGTGGTTCCTAGCCATAGTCATCCACACGACCAAATAGGAACATGTGTACAAGGTGGAGGAGAACTCCTATCTGGAGGCAAAAAACATAAAACTCAGCCTGGCACCGCGTGGACGATCCCCGGTGACGAGGTCCACGAATGGAAGAATACCACAGACGGCGTAACAATCCTAATCGAGTGCTTTGCACCACCACGAGAAGACTATCTAGCTAAAGCGAAATAAATAGGAGCCCTTCAGATGAGCGATACGCCCCGTTTCTTTACGAGAACCGTAGAAGCCGGCTACCAATTAACACCGGAAGCTTATGGCTATCTGATGGGGTTAAACGCTGAGATTGCAGAAACGCTCATCCAGAGAGCTGTAATAAAAGCTGACTCTACAGGGGAAATGTTGCTCGCTCTCGATAAACAGTTTTTAATAAGCCTAGTTGAGACCACCAAGCCGGAAGTTTTACCAGTAAAGATTCGTAGCATACCCGCTCGTGAAATTTTATCCCCTCTTATCGTTCATGAAGAGGAGATCACCGAACCCGCAACAGGTTCCGAAGGTTTTATACGATATTTCCAAAACAGATTTGAACGCCTTGAGATCATACTTAAGCGCCGTATCGATTTTCGGGATGCAATTAATATAAGTGATGCCCTAAAACTCCCATTAAAGACAAAACTAAAAACAATCGGTATTGTAAACGAAAAACGAAGTAAAGGTCCAAGACTCTTTCTAGAGCTTGAAGACAAGCAGAGCACAATAAGCGTTATGGCAACTAACGAACAGGTTATCAAGCATGGTTTAGAAATCCAGGAGGACCAAGTAATAGGCGTTGACGCCGTAAAATACACAGAAGATCTCCTCGTGGTTAACGACTTCATTTTCCCAGACATCCCCGCTATGAATCCCCATCGGGCACGTGACCCCTTATGCGCCTGCTTTATAGCTGACGTTCATATTGGAAGCAAATACTTTCGCGGTGACCTTTTCAAAAAATTCATTAAATGGATGAACCTTGAATTAGGGCCACCTCAAAGTCGAGAACTCGCCAGCCGCGTCAAATATTTAATTATTGCAGGAGACCTAGTCGACGGTATTGGGATTTATCCCGAACAGCTCGATGAGCTCACTATTCCCAGCATACATGGTCAATATGAGGAAGCAGCACAGCTACTCAATCAACTCCCAGATTATGTAGAGATCGTGATTATACCGGGAAATCACGATGCGACACGTCGAAGTCTACCTCAACCCTCTATCACATCGGAATACGCCATCTCACTCCACAAAGATAAACGAGTTAAGATGCTCCCAAGCCCAAGCAGACTAAGCCTAGCAGGAGTTGAGGTACTAGTTGAACACGGCAAAAGCCTCGATGATATCCTAAATAGCACACCCGGATACGAATTCATGAAACCCCTTAAAGCAATGGAGCTCCTTTTCCGATGCCGTCACCTTGCCCCAAAATACGGACAATCAACTCCAATAGCACCAGAAACCATAGATCGCCTCGTCATCAAAGACATCCCAGACTTATTTGTGATGGGTCATATTCACGTGAACGAGGGAAAACGATACAAAGGCTCGACATTAATTAGCCTCGGTGCTTGGCAAGAGCAGACCCCCTTCCAGAGACGAGTAAACATCACACCCACAACCGGAATCGCGAGCATCGTCGACCTACAAACCCACCAATTTTGGAACATCGACTTCAAGAATTTTGAATAAAACCTCAAAAAAATCACAAAAAGATAAGTTACAAATTCAATAAATAAACATCCTAAAAGTTAATTAAAAACACCCTTCTCAAACAAATCCAGAGCATAACGATATACACAAAATTTAACACCATATGATTATTTGAAAATTGAACTTAATACTTTTCAAGTTTACCCTTAATCTGGCATTTAGTAAGGAATTGAGGGTAAACCTTTCGAGGCACTTTAACTTCCCCACTCTGAATCACAATCTTCTCTATACCGCGAAGTGCTTCAGCATCGATATCCTTTTCAAAAATCAGAGTACCAGAGCTTTCAATTCTAAAAGGACCCATGTCACGGTGAAGCTCCATAACATCGTTCTTTGCTAGGGTTACCTCACCATCATCATCTATTGTTAGAACAAAAATCCCTGATTGTGCAACCTGCATTGTAACTGGGATTGATCCATCCGCAAGGGGAACCATAATTTGCTCCTCACCTGGCTCCACCTCTCCAGCAATGAACGCTTTAAGCGCCGAGTTAACAACATCACTAACCCGTTTTCCATCCTTCTTTGCCATTGAGAATACCTCATTGTAAAGATTGGTATCCAACCCTCTGATGGCAACAGTTTTGCGAGTCATTGTTAACAGGTCAACTCGATTACATGTTTACATGTTTACATGTTAACAAGTAATCTTATAAGCTTATCGCGGCTGTAGAACCTTTTGCCGACGACGTATTGTTCTGGAGGTCTGAGGCCTATGGCTAAGATTATGTCCGTAAAAGATCAGGCGAGCACCGATAAAAGAGGATCGGTGGAAAAAGTCTCACAAGGAGAGACTAACTTCGTAAAATATACTCAGGTCTTTCGGAAGCTACTTTTGCTTAATGAGAAGAACGATCTTGCAACGACTTTAAAGAATATTCAGGAATTGCTGAATTTTAGTGAGAATATTTTCAGCAGTCCGGCTGTGGCTGAAACGTTTCTTTATTTTTGTCTTCATGGTTCTGCGACTGCTTGGGTTCTTCAGACGGAGCTTAATATGCCTGAGGCTACGGTGTATCGTACTATTAAGCGGCTTCGTGCGCTTGGTTTGGTTGGTCCCGCGGTTAAGGTGAGTAAGGTTCAGTCTAGTAAGGGTGGGCCTCGTCCGACTGTTTGGGCGTTGGAGAGTGCTTCGGGTGATGAGGTTGCAGCTGCGTTAAAGCTTCATTACCGGATGCTTAGTCCCAAGTATAGGGTTGCTGAGAACGTTGCTCAGACTATTCTTGATCAGTATACTCAGAAGGGGCAGCGTGAGATAAGTTATCGTGACCTTGTGTCGGCTATTAAGGAGATGAATATTCCTTTTAAGACGCCGGATATTGCTGATTTGGCTGCTCAGTATCTTGGAGAGAAAGGTCTAAAGGTCTGGCGGTAGAGTCAAGGGTTTTTTGTTTGCGTGGTTGGGGGTTTGGTTATTATTTTATCAATTAGGTTGAATGATGGTTCTAATGGATAGTATGTCTAAAATTTTTAATTTGGGTGAAGCGCGGAAGGTTGAGGCGCCTGGTATTAGCACGACGTATATGGTTGTCGATAAGGAGATGGGGGCTTTGAAGATGATGGCACTTGTTTATGATTATGAGCCTAATCTCGATTTGAAGAAGGTTCATTACCATGTGAATCGTGAGAGTGCTTATCTTATTCTTGAGGGTGAGGCGAGGCTTCACCTTAATGGGGAGAATCATGTTGTTGGTCCGGGTACTTTTGTCTATCTTTCACCGGGTGATGTTCATGGAGTTATTGGGACTGGGGAAAAGGGGTTAAAGTACTTGGAGTTTTGGGCGCCTCAGGATAAGGATGTAGTTTATCTTGAGGATGGTGTGACGAAGAAATAGGTTATTTGAAGATCTCCCTTATCTCGTTTGATCGATGGGTAACGTGTTAATTCAGTAAATCATATGTTATTTTTAGATTTTTCAGGGGTAATGAGGCCTTTATGAGTTTTATTGAAAACCTTTTCCCCCGTTTTAGTTAATTAAATGCTGTAGTAGATGATGTTTTCTCTCTTTGATTCTTTTATCTCGTTTCTGTTGCGTAAGTAGATTAGATGTGCGTAAGCTTCTGTTGCGGCCATCCGCTTAGTCCAAAAGTCCATCTGGGGCCAAGGGCGGCTATCCCAGCTGATTCGGCTTCCAATTTGGTAAATGGTTTTCTCTGTGCCGTGAAGGGCTTCTTTTACCTCGTCGCATCGGGCTTTATGGTGTGCTCTAATTTGGTCTATTCGGCCTGAGAGGTCGGTGAAGGTGCGTTCATGGCCGGGTAGTACTATGTCGACGGGGAGATCTTTGACTTTTTTTAAGCTTTGGAGGTAGTCGTTGAGGGGGTCGTTATTCTGGTAGGTATGCATGGAGACGTGGCTGGTGATTTTTGGAAGGATATGGTCTCCGCTGAATAGGATTCTGTTATCGGCGTCGTAAAGGCAGATGTGTTCTCTGGCATGGCCGGGGGTCCAGAATACACGGAGGCTTCGGTCGCCGATTTTTAGTGTCTCTCCGTCCTCAACTATTTTATCGATCTTAAATGGTTCAGGTTTTCCATGGACCCTGTTTTCTAGGCGTCCGAAGAGTTGTGTGATGTTTCCTCCACCCATCATCTCGATCTCTTCGACAGTTAGTTCTTGAAGTCTATCCCATCGGTCGAGCTCTTCATGCTGCTTCTCTAGGAAGCTACCATGGGCAATGACCTCTGCGTCGCTTCGGGATTGAATCTGTTCAATAAGTCCGATATGATCGTTGTGAAAATGAGTGGGGATTATACACTTTATATCAGATACTTTACTTCCAATGTCAAGTAGATGTTTCTCTAGTGAAGTGTATGCATCGCGGGTAGCAACACCGGTGTCGATGAGAGTTTCTGTACTCGGTAGGTAGTAACAATAAGTGTACCCAAGGGGATTTAGTCGCATAGGTATTTTGAATTGGTGAACTCCTTCGGCGACCTTCATCTAACCACGTGCCCGTATCGGGTTCTCCCTGAGATTTAAACAGTAGGTAATGAGATAACGAGTGTGGGGAGCTGTATCTTATAATCTACAAATAACTAGTTTGAGATATGAATTCGCTTAAGGTTCCTGCTTGGGAATGGTATGGGTGGAAGCCTGAATCCCTCAGATTCCCTGAGGGTTGGGAGGTTCATGAGCAGAGAATGAGGGGTCATTCTGCTCCAGCTTTGAAGTTGAAAGAGATTGCTGAAAAAGTGCAGCGCCCTATAGGCACAAAGCGGCTCGGGGAATTAGCTAAGGGAAAACGGAAATGTGTCGTCATCTTCGATGATATGACTCGTCCTACAAAGACTACACAAATGCTTTCTGCAGTTCTCGCAGAACTCCATCTTGGAGGATTCACTGACGACCGGATAATCTTCATGATGGCTTCCGGTGCCCACACTGGAAGGATGCTTTTCGACTTTCAGAAGAAGTTAGGAGAGGAGATTTGTGAGAAGTATCTAATCTTTAATCATAACCCTTACGAGAGCTTCGTAGATCTTGGTAAGACAAGCCGAGGGACACCGATCCTGATCAACAGGGAGGTTATGAGCTGTGACCTTAAGGTGGTGATCAGTAGTATCATGCCCCATTTCGGATATGGCTTCGGTGGGGGATCCAAGATGATTCTTCCTGGGGTCGCGGCTGTGGATTCGATTAGCCCTAACCATGCTATCAAGAAGGGAACAGATCCGGGAAAGATCACCGAGAACGAGCGTCGTCTCGACTCTGAGGAGGCTACGCGTAAAGTAGGGCTTGATTTTGTGGTTCATGCCCTTCTAAATGCTGATTCCGATGTCTGCGACCTCGTCTCCGGCGACATGATCGATGCCCATCGGGAAGGTGTCAAGCGGGCTCGCAGCCACTATGTTACAAACGTTGTTCAAGATGCGGATATTGCGATAGGTAATACCTACCCGATGGCTAATGAGGGCTACAAAGCTTACCACATCATGCTTGAATCCGTAAGGAAAGGCGGTGATATGGTTTACCTTCTTTACACGCCTGAAGGCTGCCGGGTTCACTTCTATAATGGACGTTTTGGCTCCGATTATGGTGGCCAGGGTTGGCGGCCTGATGTCTATGTTAAGAAACCTTGGAAGATGGGGCGTGTCATATGTGTTAGCCCAAGTGGCCTCATGAAAGCCGATGAGCATTACTACGGTGAAGGCTCAGTTTGGGTTAAGAAGTGGAGAGAAGCCTTAAAACTGTTAGAGGACGTTCATGGCTCCAAAACCAAGATTGCTATCTACCCCACAGCTTCAATGCAGATCAGTGAATCAAACGCTTCGTATAATTAAGAAGTCTATAAACCCCAGTGGATGAAGTAATTCTAGAGAATTTATCAATCGCGCGCACGATAATTAATTACATTAAATTTCAAAGAAAGACGGGAATGCTAGATTAGAGACAAATCCATATTAATTTAGAAAAGTTATTTTTTTATTGTTTTAGCGACATTACTGAGGTAATAGCCACTATCCTTGATGGTTCTCTTCTGAGTCTTGTAATCGACGTAAACGACTCCGAATCGTTTACTGTTTCCGTAAGCCCACTCAAAGTTATCCATAGTGCTCCAAGCAAAATAGCCTTTTAATGGAACTCCCTCCTTCATCGCTTTATGGGCGAACTCTAGATGATCACGTAGGTAGGCGACCCTTTTCTCGTCATGGATTTTTCCGTCAGGTGTAATCGTGTCTGTGAATGATGCTCCATTCTCTGTAACGTAGATTCGAGCTATCCTATAGTTTGCGTGAACCCATTTCAAGATCTTATAAAGCCCCTCTGGGTGAACCTCCCAACCCATCTCAGTGTATTCTCCAGGTGGACTCACCCGTTTCATGTTTATTGGCGAAAGATCGTTGCCAGCAGCTACAACACTTCTTCGATAGTTGTTAATCCCTAAGAAATCGATAGGTGTCTGAATCTTTTCAAAGTCTCCCTGTATTATCTCTGGAGCAGCGCTACCATAGAGTTTCATCATCTCTTCAGGGTAGCCCAGCTTGTATAAGGGGTCAAGGTACCACCTATTCTGGCAGAGTTCCCATCTATGAGCTGCAGCAACATCTTCTGGTCGATTGCTGGCAGGCTCGACCATGTTAAGGTGGAGGACAATCCCTAGTTGACCATTGGGAACGTTATCCCGAAGAGCCTGAACCGCTGTACCATGAGCAAGGTAGATGTAGTGGGTTGCTTTTAGAGCGGCATCAATTCCCAGTTTAAGTCCCGGTGCGTCCTCGCCAGTTACGTAACCTTGCCAAGCAAGCTCCCAGGGCTCGTTAAACGTTACCCAGTGCTTTACTCGATCCCCAAGCTCAGCGCTCACGACATCTGCAAAAGCAGCAAAGTCATTTACTATACCACTCCTAAGCCAGCCCCCCTCATCCTGGAGAGTTTGGGGGAGGTCAAAATGGTGGAGAGTGACGAAAGGCGTGATACCAGCTTCGATTAATGTATCGACTAAGTCGCTGTAGAAGCGGAGTCCCTTGTTATTGACCTTTCCAACTCCTTTAGGTAAAATTCGTGACCAAGAAATGGAAAATCTGTAGGCGTTGACACCGAGCTGTTTCATGATCTCGACATCTTCCTGCCAACGGTGATAGTGATCGCAGGCAACGTCCCCAGTGGTTCCATCTTCTATCGTACCTGGCTTGTGACTATATGTGTCCCAGATACTAGGTCCACGCCCATCCTCAGCGACGGCACCCTCGATCTGGTAAGCGGCACTCGCGGTTCCTAGGAGGAAACCCCGTGGGAATGATAACTTAGAAGCCTCCATGAGTATTATTTCCATCTCTGACTATTTCCCACTTGTCCTAAAGACGAATTATATTTATTTAAAAGATTGATAATCTACCCTGACAAAGGTTAAACAAGTGGTATTATGGCTAATGAACGACGTTTTGAAGAGACTTTAGATCCTGAGAATTGGGAAGATCTTAAGGTACTTGGCCATAAGATGGTCGACGATATGATGGACTACCTCGCCACGGTAAGGCAGAGACCTCCAGCGAAGCCAGTGAGCGCTGAGTTGGTAAATAAATTCATGCAACCTCCACCTATGGATCCACAGGGCATTGAGAAAGCTTACAATGATTTCCAGAGCTACGTCCTCACAAACCATATGGGGCTGAACACCCACCCACGTTTCTGGGGGTGGGTAGTAGGAACAGGTACAGCCCAAGGTGCGTTAGCTGAGATGCTTGCCGCTGGCATTAATTTCAACATGCCTGGTGGGCCTTTCATGCCAGTAATAATGGAGACTCAGGTTCTGGAGTGGTTCAAGGGGATATTTGGATTCCCTAAGGAGGCAAGCGGTCTCCTTGTTGGTGGAGGCTCTGAGGCAGGGCTACTCGGAATCGCAGTTGCCCGAAATACGAAAGCCGGTTTTGACGTACGGAAGCATGGGCAGGCAGCTGCACCTAAGCGGATGGTCATATATGGTTCCGCTGAAACTCATGTGGCAATAGATAAAGCGGTTCAGCTTCTAGGAATCGGCGAAGAAAACTACCATAAGATCCCGGTTGATGACGATTATAAGATCCGTGTCGATCTGCTTGAGGCAGCAATCGAGAAGGACAAGACTGATGGGAATCACCCTTTCTGTATCGTCGGAAACGCGGGGACAACCAATACTGGATCATTCGATGATCTGAACGCATTAGCGGACATCTGCCAACAAGAGGGGATCTGGTTCCATGTTGATGGCGCCTTCGGCGCTTGGGCAGCCATCAGTGCTGATACTAAGCATCTGATTAAGGGGATGGATAGAGCTGATAGTCTAGCCTTTGACCTCCACAAATGGATGTATATGCCCTTCGAGGTAGCCTGTGTACTTGTTCGTCGGGAGGAGGACCACTTTAAAACATTCGCCGAGCACCCCGACTACTTCGGTGCCTCTAACACGATGAAGATGCGTACAGACTATGGTATTCAGGTCAGCCGCTACTTCCGCAGCCTAAAGGTCTGGATGAGTCTGAAAGAGCATGGCCTCAACAAGTACGGGCGCCTCATTCAACAGAATTGCGATCAGGCTAGATACTTCGCAGACCTCGTCAAGGCTTCGCCTGAACTCGAACTCCTTGCACCAGTCGCTTCCAACGTTGTCTGCTTCCGGTATCGCGTCCCTGGACTCCCAGAAGAGGCTCTAAACGAATTCAACTCTAAGATACCGATGATGCTCATGGGCATGGGTGTCGCAATGATCTCCGATACAAAACTAAAGGGTAAAGTCGCGCTCCGTGTCTGCATCGTTAATCACAGGAGCAGGCGCGAGGACTTTGATCTACTTCTCATGAAGTTAAAAGAGATCGGCTCCATGATGCTCCAAAAGATGAGTCAGAAACCTTAAACTTCGTTCACAATGCGCATTTGTTAGGAAACTAGAGGTTATAATCAATAGCCCTTTTTTTTATATTTGCATAGTAAATTATTGTGAATGTGATATTGGTACTAATTTTTTAATATTTTTTAAAATAATGAAAGAGTATGGAGAACATAGGTTGAGCTACTAACTTTAGCTCGATTTTTGTTTTTCTATTTTCCAGTTTGTTTCACTCCCGCTATCTGCAAGGATGACCCCTATGGTAACAAGCTTGTTTCGGATCTCGTCCGCCTTTGCGTAGTTCTTCTCTTTTCTGAACTGATTTCGCATCTCAATCATTGTTTTAATGAGTTTATTTGTGAGGTCGTCACTTCCTCCGCTGCGTTTTTCGAAGAGACCCAAAGCGTTGAGGAACTTTTTATAGAGAATGTGGGCTCTAAGAGCGACTCCCTTGTTTGGAGGATCTGTTAGGTATTCATTTATGGCTCCACTAATTGCATGGAGAATGTCAAGAGCGGTGTGGCTGTCGAGGTCGTCATCCATCGCCTCTTCGAATGCGGTGCCTTGTTTCTCTAACTCATTTAGAAGTTTTTGCTCTCTTTGATTGATGTCTAGGTTGATATCAGGGCTTTTTAGAGCAGCGTCGATGAGATCAAGGGTATTCTCAAGACGTTTAGCTGATCCTTCTGCGCTTTTCATGGCATCGTCGGTGTAGTCAAGTGGACGTCTGTAGTGAGTGCTGAGATAAAAGTAACGGAAAGAATCTGCGGAATACCTCGCAAGCACCTCGTCAAAACTGACGTAATTACCGAGGCTTTTACTCATTTTCTTCCCGTTAATCATGAGGTGGCGTATGTGAACCCAGTAGCGGACGAATTGTTTGCCTGTTAGGGTTTCGGATTGAGCGATTTCGTTTGTGTGATGGGGGAATACCAAATCCTCTCCCCCTGCATGGATATCGAGAGTATCACCTAAAAGATCACGGGTCATTACGCTGCATTCAATATGCCAGCCTGGGCGACCTTTACCCCATGGTGAGTCCCATGAGAGTCCGGGCTCAATATTATTGCGTTCCAGCTCTTCGACTGTGCTCTTCTTCCATAATGCAAAGTCTTGAGCGTTCTCTTTATCGTACTCATCTTTCGCCATTCTCTCTGTTGTCTGAACCTGTTTTAGGTCCATTCCGCTTAGGTGACCATAGTTGGGGTTCTTATCTATGTCAAAGTAGACACCATCTTCCGCGACGTATGCAGCACCCTTGTCAAGGAGTTGTTGAATAAAGTCTAGCATCTGGGGTATGTACTCAGTAGCACGAGGGTAAGCGGATGCTCGGCGAATATTTAATAGGTCAAGTCCCCGAAGGAAGCTCCTAGTATATTTCTGAGTGAAACCTTTGATTGGTTCACCAGCTTTAGCCGAATCACGAATAGTTTTATCGTCTATGTCGGTGACGTTTACAATCATAGTGACGTCGTAGCCGCGGTAATCGAGCCATCTTCGCAAAAGGTCAGCAGAGACAAAGCTACGGAAGTTACCAATATGCGGGTCACCATAGACCGTTGGGCCACAGGCATAAAGCTTCACTTTTCCAGGCAGAAGCGGCTCAAATAAGCGCTTCGTACGGGTCATCGTATCGTAGAGCTGAAGATTTCCTGTAGTCAACTTATTTTACTCCTAAATTCTTGCTTCGCTAGGGCGGCTGGTGAGCGTTCAGGGATCAAGGGTCCCAACACAATAATCTCATTCTTCCGTTAACTAGCGGAAGATTCTGTGGTTTGGCTGAATTTAAGTTTAGTCTTTGAGTCTATCTGTAAGTTTTTGGACAGTGTCGGCAAGTCTACGACGACCAGCTTCGGCCGTGAGCTCAGCGCGGGTGGCTTCAATAACTCCTCTAGCAATATCGAGTTTACGACGAAGCCCTTTCAGAAGGAGAGAAGCGTCCTCCATAGTGACTAGTTCTGTATAGATCTCTTCCATGCGAGTAAGATAGGCTTCAGCTTTCTCGGAGTTGTCATGGCGTAGTTCATCAAGTGCTTCGCGACGAAGTTCTCCCGGAACGTCAGCGAGACCAAGAATATAACGGAGAGTACCGACCCCGATCTCATTGGGAGTAGGGTAATCCCTAGTGGTTTCTAAGGCATAGAGAATTGATGCTTCAGAATACTCCTCGTGGGCAGCTTCTGTCTCATCATAGTGATCAAGCTCAGGAAATTCTAGAATACTTGGGGCCATTTCAAGAATAAGTCGTCGCGCTTCAGAGAGGTTTTCCTGGGCTTTCTGATATTCATCGTTATGGGTATAGAGAATGGATTGCTTACTAAGCAAACGTGCTCTACGGGCGCGTGATAATACTTGATCTCTTGCGAACTCGCGTCTATTAAGTTCCTCAGCCGCTTGTTTGAGGAGTTGTGATAGCATAGGCGTTGTTGGGTTTGGGAGTTTTTAGGTGGTTCGGTTTGCTATGTTGAAGGCTATACAATTAACTGAATTAACGAATCCGTTAAACCCCGAAGTGTAGATTATAGTCTGAACTAGTATGCCAGGTTTGGTGCATCCGTATATCCCCAACTCGGTTCTAGCTGTGAAGCTAGAGATGCTCCGAGAGGTTGGAGCCGCAAATGCAGAGGAGCTCTATGCAGAGATGATACCTCGACATCTCCTTTTCAACCGCAAGATGGAGTTACCTCCACCACTCCATGCTGAAGGCGACCTGAAACGCCACATTAAAAACATCCTGAAAAAGAACGTTACAGGCTACACAAGCTTCCTAGGAGGCGGTTGTTGGAGTCACTTTATTCCGGAGATCTGCGACGTGATCGCTTCCCGAAGCGAGTTCCTCACTGCCTATGCCGGTGGTTACTATAGCGACCTCGGACGATTTCAGGCTAACTGGGAGTTCCAGAGCCTCATATGCGACCTCCTCGAAATGGAGGTCTCTGGAATTCCTACATACGATTGGGGAAGCGCTGCAGGGAACGCTGTCCGAATGGCAAGCCGCATCACTGGTCGCCATATTGTCCTAGCTCCCTCCACAAGTAGTCCTGCTCGCCTCTCCGTGATCCGCAGCTTCTGTAACCCCACCTCAATGCCCAACGCAATCAAAGTCATAACCGTCGACTCAAACTCAGACGGCACAATGAATTTTGAGGATCTTAATCGCAAGTTAACAACAAAGACTGCCGCTGTATATTTTGAAAATCCCACATACCTCGGTGCAATTGAGCATCAAGCCCAGGAGATTGCTGATGTTACACACAAAGCTGGAGCACTACTAGTTGCAGGAGTAGATCCCATCAGTCTAGGCGTTCTAGCTCCTCCTGCTGACTACGGTGTCGACATCGCATGTGGAGACCTCCAACCTCTTGGTATCCATATGCAGGCTGGAGGAGGACTCTCCGGATTCATAGCAAGTCAAGATGACCCGAAGATCGTGGCCGAGTACCCGCTACGAATGCTGAGCATCACAACTACAACCCATGGTGAACACGCGTTTGGACAAGCCGCCTACGAGCGCACAAGCTACGCGAGCCGAGAGAAAGCGAAGGATTGGGTAGGTACAACAACTGCCCTACACGGAATAATTGCAGCAGTATATCTCACACTCCTTGGCCCTCAAGGCATCCGCGAAGTAGGAGAAGCAATCCTTAGCAAGAGCCATTATGCCGCTACCAAACTCCAGGAGGTTGGTGCAACAATTCCCTACCCCACATTCTTCAAAGAATACCCAGTCACCATCCCCCGCAACCACTGGACCACAATAAACAAAGCCCTCCTCAAGAAACATATCCTCGGCCCTAAACCCCTCCGACGAGAATTCCCCACCCTCGGCGAATCAGCACTTACCTGCGTCACTGAAATTCACACAAAAGCTGAGATAGACAGCTTCGTAGACGAAATGGAGGTACTTTTACAATGACCATCCGTCCATACCATGCAGCAGTGTGGAATGAGCCTCTAATCCATGATCAGACAAGCCCAGGAGAACGCGGGATCCTTCTCCCCGTTACCGAACCTGAAATTCTCAAAAAAATAGGTCCTACTAATAATCTGATCCCCGAAGCAATGCACCGAAAACACGCTCCTCCTCTACCGGAGTTAAGTCAAGCCCAGGTCCTACGCCACTGGCTCAGACTCAGCCAGATGACCCTCGGGATGGAGCTAGACATTGACCTCAGTGTAGGCACATGTACAATGAAGTACAGTCCCAAAGTCAATGAGCGTCTCGTCAGCGAAATAATGGATATCCATCCTGACCAACCTGAGGAAACAATGCAGGGTCTACTAGAGATTGTTTGGCGCCTTGGTCACGTTTATCTCCAGGAGATAAGCGGTATGGATGAGTGGACTTTTCAGCCTCCAGGTGGAAGTGCCGGCGCATTCAATAACGCAGCTATAATGCGGAAATACCATCAAGACAACGGCGAACTCGAGCAACGGGACGAGATCATAACCACGATCTTCAGTCACCCATGCGATGCCGCTTGCCCAGCTACCGCTGGCTTCAAGATCATCACACTTTACCCAGAACCAGATACGGGACTCCCGAGCACCGAAGCTTTGAAAGCAGCAACTGGACCACATACCGCTGGCTTCTTCATTACAAATCCCGAGGACACAGGCATATTCAACAAGGAAATTGACGAATGGACGAGCATAATTCACGATGCTGGAGGCTTATGCGCGTATGATCAAGCTAATGCCAATGCGCTTCTAGGTGTCACCCGCGCGAAGGAGGCCGGCTTCGATATGTGTTTCTTTAACCTCCATAAAACATTCAGCTCCCCACACGGAAGTAGTGGCCCGGGGTCCGCCGCTGTTGGCGTCACATCCGACCTATCAAAGTATCTACCAATACCTGTAATCATCCGCAAAGACGACATTTATCACCTCGATTACGACCGCCCTGATAGTATCGGCCGAGTCCGCGACTTCATAGGAAATCTTCAAGCCGTGTTACGAAGCTACTCTTGGTGTACAGCAATGGGTGCAAGTGGCTTACGTGAAGTCGCCGAAGTTTCTATGATAAACCAGCAATATCTTACCACAAAACTAGAGAAGATACGTGGAATCAATAAGCCCTACGGTGGTAAACGCATTGATCAAGCCCGTTGGAGTCTAGAACAGCTCAAAAGAGAGACAGGTTTCGGAGTTAATGAGGTTAATAAGCGATTAGTAGACTACGGCGTCCAGACCATGTTTACAAGTCACCACCCCTGGGTCGTTCCAGAGCCATTCACTCCTGAACCATGCGAAACCTACAGTAAAGCCGATATTGACTATTGGGCAAAAGTATTGGAGAAGGTTTGCGAGGAGGCTTACAAGGACCCCGAGTTGATCCGCAACGCCCCCCACAATTCAAGTATCCACACCGCAGACTACACTCCCTTAGATGACCCTACCCGGTGGGCTATGAGTTACCGCGCATATAGGAGGAAGCAGAAATGAGACTCGAAGGAAAAGTTGCGGTAGTGACTGGTGCAGCACAGGGCATAGGCGCAGGGATCAGTAGAATTCTCGCTTCAGAAGGGGCAATCGTCGCTCTGACAGACATCCAGAACAGCGTGGAGCAAACCGCAGAGTCTATTCGTCTCTCAGGAGGCAAAGCCACACACCACTATATGGATGTTACAAACCCACACAGCGTAGAAGATACGATAACAGAAATCACCGCTCACTATAGTTGCGTAAACATACTCATAAATAACGCAGGTATCTACCCCCGTCGCAAGCTAGTGGATATGAACGAAGAATTCCTGCACCGCATCTTCGAGATCAACGTCTTCGGAATGTTCCGCGCATCTAAAGCTGTGCTCCCAGGCATGATGGCACGTGGCAATGGTAAAATTGTCAACATGAGCAGTGTCACAGGACCCATGGTAGGAACTCCCGCTGGAGGTCAGACTGCCTACGGCTCAACGAAGGCAGCGGTCATCGGCTTCACCAAAGCCCTCGCCTTAGAAGTCGCGCAATATGGTATCAACGTGAACGCTATTCTTCCCGGTTATATATACAGCCCGAGCGCTACAGGTCTACGTGGAGCGACCAGCAGCGTAGACGCAGAAACAGCGATGCGTGAGTTCGGCCGCAAGATCCCAATGTGCCGTCAAGGCACACCGGACGACATCGGAAACCTCGCAGCGTTTCTTGCAAGTGAAGAAGCCAACTACATCACCGGAGCAGAGTTCGTAATCGACGGAGCTAATATACTCCAAGAGGAGTTTCTCGGTCCCTACACACCCAAGTAGTACGCACATCCTACCGTCAGAATTGTTTATTGAGAATTTCTAAAATCATCTCTATGTAAAATGTTCGAGTGATCCTTCCCAACATACGGGTTACATGATAAATAACTGTTGAGAGCATCATGATTGGGGTAAAGTATGTCAATCGGAATCAGAGGGGGCTATGTAGTTGGCTTCGATGGAACAGAGCATCGACTCATACGTGATGGGGTCGTTGTAGTAGAGGAAAAAAGGATCAAGCATGTCGGTAAATCCTATACGGGAAAAGTTGACCGTTGGATTGAAGCCCGAGGTATGCTCGTCACACCCGGACTCATAAATACCCACCTTCACGCCGCCACTGCGCCGAAGGATAAAAGCTTCCTTGAAGATATTGGGGTTCGCCCCCTCTACGGAAGTAATCTCGGAGAGAACCTTGCTGCCCTAGGTGCAAGCGCTACAATTCAGGATCTAGAGATCTACGCGAATTACAGCGTCACAGAGTGTCTCCGCAGTGGGAATACGACGATAATGGAGATTGGAATGATCCCTGCACTCGGGGAAGATAAGACTCTCAGTATCTTAACCAAGTCTGGGATTAGAGCATACGAAGGACATATACTCGGAGACGGCGCATTCGAGCGCGTCGACAAGTATGACTTTAAGACTCGGTGGCTCGGTCTAGAAACCGGAGCTGAGAAACTGGGTCATGCTTCTAGTTTTGTCGAAAGGTGCCGTCGGGAGGGGCAAGGTAGGGTAACCCCCGCAATTTATCTAAGCTCCGTGATGACGAGTAGCCAAAATTATCAGACCATAGTTAAGGAGAAAGCAACAAGCATGGGTGTTCCCTTATCCATACATGCAGGGGAGTGGACCTTAGAGTTCCAAAACATCCTTCGTATGTATGGGAAAACCCCCGTCGAGGTGATGCATGACTCAGGTCTCCTTGGCCCCAATCTCATTATTGGTCATGGTTGGGCTGTCGCTGGTCACCCTCTTCTCGGATACCCCAGTAGAGGAGTTGGAGATCTAGGTCTCCTCGCCGGATCTGGAACAACCGTCAGCCATGACCCCGTTGTCTTCGCAAAGAGAGGAAACAGAATGCACAGCCACAGCGGGTACCTTCGTGCCGGAGTTAATGTCAGTATAGGTACAGATACAGCTCCTCAGGATATGTTAAATGAAATGCGTATTGCCAGCTATGTATCCAAGCTCGCTGATTGGGACTATGCATCCGGTTCTAGTCGGGAGATATTCGATAGCGCAACGCTTCGCGGAGCCCACGCCCTCGGTCGGGGCGACATTGGTAGGCTCGCTCCTGGCAGCTTTGCAGATATTGCAATTATTGATATGACCACCCTTAACAATGTCCCCTGTAGAGATCCAATACGGAACCTCGTTAATTCGACGCAGAGAAGCGATGTCCGATATGTCATGGTTGATGGTGAAATAATTATTGATGATGGTATTAATCTCCGACTTGACGAAGTCAGGCTCACGCGGGAAGTACAGGAGGCTAGTGAAAACCTCTGGGAGCGGATCCCTGAGAATCATCCACTGAAGAAAACCGCTGACGAGATCTCACCGCCTTCACTTAAATGGTGGATAGAGTAGACTATCTACACTTTATTACCTTACATCTTCTATTATCTAGTTATGAAAAATGAGGGGATGGAGATTCTTGCGGGAAGAATCATCCAGGGTAACGGTGAGGTCCTAAAGGAGGCTTATATTGGAATTAAGAATGGTATAATTCAGGAAATTTCAACGAAAAGCCTCAACTCTGAATATGCTAACCATGTAGACTTGTCCGACAAATTCATAATGCCCGGTCTCATCGACTCTCACGTTCATTTAAGGTATGGTCTTAAGCCAGATCCCTCGGATCTACCTGATGATTATCAATCTATTAGGGCTGCTGAGAATATGAAACGCACCCTCCGATCAGGGTTCACAACACTTGTGGATGCAGGAGGGATACGAAATATGACTTTCAGTCTTCGACGCGCACAACGGGACAATATTTTCGAGGGGCCTCGATTATTCGTCTGTGGCGAGATGATAACCATCACAGGCGGACGAAGTTCACTTCCAGGGATCAGGTTATATGAGGTTGATGGCGTCGACTCGACTCGTAGAGCAGTGAGGACGCTACTTCTTAGACACGACGCTGACTTCATCAAACTCGCGGTTACCGGGGCGATCTCTGCAGCTCATACAGGACCAAGACACCCTCAGATGAACCTAGATGAGATAATTGCAGCCACCGACGAAGCACACAGCTGCGGTAAAAAGGTTCATGCTCACTGCTATGGCACTAAAGGATTAGACAATTGCTTCAAAGCTGGCGTTGACGTGATAGTTCACGGACAGACACTTACCGATACCCAACTTAAGGTCATGAATGAACGAGGAATGGTTCTCATACCTACTTTGAAGCCATATATTGGAGCTTTCGAAGAGGGAGGAGATGAGGAGACGCGGAATCGTCTAACAGAGACTGGAATCTGGATTGAAACTGAGCCAAATTTCAAGAAAGCTTTGAGAGCGGAAGTCACGATCGCTCTAGGAACCGACTCAGGAATGCCCGGAGTTCAATTTGGAGACAACACTAGAGAGCTTGAGTATATGGTCAAGTGGGGGATGACATCTTCTCAAGCAATTATGGCGGGGACTTTGAACGCCGCAAAGACAGTCGGCGCAGAAAGCCGGCTAGGATCTATCGAGCAAGGAAAATACGCGGACCTCCTAGTCTTGGGGAAAGATCCTTTGGAGGATGTTTCGTTCATCCGGACATGCCTTGAGAAGGTTATGCTCGGTGGTAGATTCGTATATCCATGAAAGATCTCAGATTCTTCTTCTCTAACTACTGCTTACGCGGTATACGACACGACGCCCATAGTCAGTGATAACCCGAATGTAGCCGGAAAGTTCAGAATCAAGCATTAGATCCCCTGTATCGACGAGAAGGGGTTTCCCGTGGAGGGTCGCTAATTTCTCTGGAGTTGCAACAATAACCAGATTCTCCTTGCCTACAGCGTGGATTACACTAGCACTTATCTGTTGGTTACCTCTGCCTAAGATGAACCCCTGTCCTCCGATGACTGTGACGATAATCTTCGCTTTCCTACCTCGAAGGAGACTAATGAGCGTCGCCTCGTTCACATCACGTCCTATGAGCTTTCCGTTCTTTACCACGTCAACTCCGAGAAGTGTCTTATCTACACCGAGATGTGCTGCTATGGCTGTAATTGTGCCCCCAGGCCCAAAAACATAGAGGGTTTCCGGGTCCATTCCATCAGCAATATCCAATGCAATGGCTTTAAGATTCTCCTCCTCGACGTTTACGGAAGTCTCCTTGCTACCCTGAAGAAGTGCAGGCTCTACCGGTACCCTCATGAGACCATACAGTTTGGCGCTAAGCCGGTTATCCCGAAAAGCTTCTTCATCGATATCCATAACCTCAGCTTCCCTTACCGTCGTAACATCACCGCTAAGGAACCTTGCAGCAAGCTCCCCAGCAGACCCCGGACTCACAGCATAGACTCCACTATGGATCTTAACGCCAGTGGGTATGCCAAGAACAGGGATTTTTCCGTCCAAAGCTCCATATATATCCCGCGCTGTGCCATCTCCTCCAGCAAAAAGGAGAAGATTAACTTCCTGATCCAACATTTCCAAGGCGGCTCGCTTAGTATCTTCCGAGCTAGTTTCACCCGACTTTATAGTTCCAATAACGGTTGGATTAAGCCCGGCTTCACGGACCTCGTCCTCTCCCATCTCTTTAGGGTATGTGATGATCACAAGGTTTTGGACTGATCTGAGATGCTTGAGAGCTTCAATAGCACGTTGGGGTGAGGTCTCCACAGCACCTAACTCCCGGGCAAGATGGACTATTTCGATGCCATCACTACCTTTTAACCCTACTTTTCCACCCAAACCCGCAATGGGATTTACAATAAATCCTAGACGCTTCAAAGCCTCTCATGGAACATCGTAGTCGAGGATTTAAGGCGAACCACTAAAAACCTCTAGGAATAGCTATGCATCACCTTTTTTCTTCTTAGGAGGCTCCCCTTTAAAGACATTAGCACCGGCGCATGGATTACCAGCTAGGCGACGGAAACTGTTTATCTGCCCGGTATGAGTGAGAGCGTCTGAGAAAGGTCCATTAATAATGTGCCAGAACGGCTTCCCGAGTAGACTAAGCTTTTGGAGATCCATATCGCTCATTTTAAGAAGAGTTTCCCTTAAATCCTGGATGATGGTTAATGCTTGCTCTCGAGCTGTTGGTCCATCCTTAGGCTGTTGGTAAGGCTTTTTGAGTGCACTAGAGCTAACCCAATTCATTAAGCCCCAAACGTGAATTATTAGCTCCTCGATGCTCATTGTATCAGACGCTGGACGATACAAATAATCTTCCAAGCGAAGCCCCTCAGTTGCCCAATAAAACCTGAAACCTAACCCATCGAGCATACGTACCAGAATCGTAGCACTAGAGAGTCGGTCAGGGTAACTAGGTATACTGTAATACTCATCCAAACCAGTTATCCCCGAGAAGAATCCAATCCGACAACTGATAACCTTTGTGAATATCCTATAGACTCTATAGATTCTATTTGATGAAACCTTATCCCATTGGATGTTATTTACTATTAACAGTACGAGTGAAAGGTGAAAAAGATGGCTTCAATCAATATGGTGGAAGTTCTATACTGGTTTGTGGTGGCTGCAGCTCTCCTTACATTTCTATGGCTTACAACAGGTTTCTCACTCGTCCGGGCAGATGAGGTTGGGATCCTAACAAAGAAAATGTTTGGGAGAAAGCTTCCACAAGGGAAGATCATCGCAACCGAGGGCGAAATTGGAGTGCAGGCTGATACTCTTATGCCGGGACTCTATTGGCGATTCCCCTTAATCTGGAAGATCACAAAGGTGAAAGTAACCCAAATACCCCAGGGGGTCATCGGTATCGTAGATTCTATCGATGGCAAGCCTCTACAGATGGGTCGGCTCTTAGCAGACGAAGTCGAGTGCAACTCTTTCCAAGATGCAAAAGCCTTCCTCAGCAATGGTGGAAAAAAAGGGCCTCAAGTGGCAATCCTCCTACCTGGTACTTATAGAATCAACACTGCAATATTTAGGGTTGAACAATCTCCCGCTCTTGAAGTACCAAAAGAGAACGTTGGAGTCGTCGTCGCAATGGATGGAACGCCTCTACCCTCAGGATTCGTAATTGCACCTGAGCCGACAGGTGATCATAAACACTTTCAGGATGGGCAGACATTCAATCGTTTAGGTGGCTATAGAGGTCCACAGCTCGAAACATTACAGCCTGGTGAGTATTACATAAATAAAAGACTCTTCGAAGTAACACGTTACCCTATTGTAGTTGTTCCGCCTGGTTATGTAGCTGTAGTTATCTCCAGCGTTGGCCAAGAGTTGTCTAAATCCCCGATCGCCCCCATGATAGCCGAAATTCCCAGCCTTAACCAGCCAATCCATGAATCTGTAGAGTCGTTACTGATTACAAACAAGAATCAGCGTGGTATATTGAAGGATCCCGTTGCACCGGGTAAATATAATCTCAACCAACTCGCTTACAATGTCGAGTTGGTCCCAACTAGTGCTATAACGATCGATTGGGCTTCAAATCAAGGTCCTGCTGAAACAAAAATTATCGGAAATTCGAGGCCTGATGGGGCCCCAAACACAAAAATAATGGAGTTCTTTAAATTCAGTCAGCTACGGGTAACTTCGAAAGATGGGTTCCAGTTAGAAGTGGATGTAAGACTCATTATACGTATTCCTCCGCAAAATGCGCCTTTCGTAATCGCTCGCTTTGGATCAGTTTTAAACCTCATCGAACAGGTAGCTCATCCACTGATCGACAGTTCATTCCGTAACGAGGCGGGTAAGAAAGCTGCTATGGAGTTTGTTCATAGCCGTACAGAGCTACAGATGCAAGCCTTGGAGAAGGCTCGTGAAGAGTTCTCTAAATACCATGTAGAGGTTCAAGGCCTTCTCATAGCATACATTAGTGTAGATGCACAGCTGCTAGAAACCCAAACTAAGAAAGAGATCGCGGTACAACAGCAAAAACAGTACGAGCAGGAAGCCTTAGCTCAGGAACAACGAATAGCTGTTTCTGAGAAGACAGCTCGAGCGAACCAGCAGGAGAACGTAATCTCCGCGAAGCTGTCTATCGAGATCGCAACGGATAAGGCCGAGGCTACTCGTCGGGAGGCTATGGGTATTCGCGATGCAACCAAGACGAAGGCTGATGGTACTGCTTATGAGAGTGAACGTATTGGTGCGGGCATTGCAGAAGCGTATAAATCGCAGACGGAAGTGCTAGGGCAACAGAATATCGCGGCTCTGAAACTATTTGAGGAGATAGCGAAGGGTAAGATTGTGATCACACCTGAGATCCTAGTCACGGGGACAGGTTCCGACTCAGGTAACCTACTTAACGCTCTCATCGCAACTATATTGAAGCCAAAGAAAACCTCTGATTAGTCTATCTGATAGCACTTCATAAACTGAGACATACTTGCGATTGCCTATTTCCTAAAGGCACCATCTCAAAATGGTGAGTATAATGGTTTTCGCTGCTTTCTCAAGACTATTAATACTGATTGACTCGTTAGCGCTATGGGCTTGTCGAATCTCACCGGGGCCGAAGATCATGGTGGGTATTTGTCCATAGTTGATTAGAAGGCGCATGTCACTGCTGTATGTTTTCCCAGAGATTAGAGGTGCTGAACCTGTGACGTCAGAATAAGCTCTCTTCACCGTCTTCATGATAGGATGATCCGTGGAGATGCTGCCGGGGTCGAATCGATAGCCATTCCAGTCGACGACAGGTTGGTGCTCCCTTAGCCATAAGTCCTGGTTAGCTGCCTTCGCCACCGTTGACTCAACCTGCTTCCTGACCATCTCACAGGTCTCGTCTGTGTGAACGCCTACTCGACCCTCGAAGTAAAGATTCTCAGCCACCGTCCCAGGCCACTCTCCCCCTTGGATTTTTCCTATACTGAGGGGACTAGGAATTTTGAAACCTGAGTAGAGAGGGTCCTTAATATTAGCGGTACGTCGCGACTCTAATTTTTTCAAGGCTTCGAGTAACGGAATAGCCTTCTCAATTGCATTAACTCCTTCATCTCGAAGACTAGCATGACTAGCTTTCCCTTGGACCGAAACGCGGAACGCCATGACTCCGGCGTGAGCGGGTACAGCATCTAAATCACTGGGCTCAGGTATAATGGCAGCATCTGCGCTGTAGCCATGGAGGATCATGTCTAGAGCTCCAACACCTCCATCTTCCTCTCCGATTACGCTTGATAGTAGCACTTTGCCTTTTATTGGAAAACCAGAGTCAATAACGGCTTTAACCGCATAGAGCGCACATACTAAACCACCCTTCATATCGGCGCTTCCTCTTCCATAGACTCGTCCATCCGTTACAGCTCCGCTCCATGGCGGATATTTCCACTTCAATACTTCTCCTGGGGAGACTACATCAATGTGGCCATTGAGCATCAGGCTCTTTTTTGTTCCACCATACTCTCCAATGACCCCTATACCCTCCTTCCGGTGAATGGACATACTGTAAGCTGGATGCGCCTGTAGTCTATCGAAATCTATCTCCCATTCGTCGACATCGAGTCCTATCCGAAGCATCTCAGCTGCGAAATACCTCTGTGCAGGGGTTTCCTGTCCACCAACGCTTGGAATAGAGATGAGCCCACGTAAGCAGTTTACGAGCCCATCCACATCGAGGAAGTCTAAAACGCGCTTTTCTGCGTCTACCATTTCGTTCCCCTAAATATTAGCGTCGGGGATAATAGCCTTCACGTCGAGAAGCGTTTAAGCTCAGGAAGCATCGTATCTCTGAAGTGGTATCTTGAAAGCAGTAGTCAAGAGTAAGCCTCAGATTGGCGTCGAGTTCACCGATGTTCCTAAGCCTCAGATCCGGCCAGAAGAGGTTCTGATAGATGTCAAGGCTGCAGCCATCTGCGGTAGCGACTTAGGGATTTATGACTACACTCCAGCCTACTCGAAAATGAAGCTCCCGGTAGTTATGGGGCACGAGTTCGCAGGCTGTATCGCCGAGGTTGGCGTAAAAGTCAACGATTACATTGTTGGTGAACGTGTTCTCGCTGAGTCAGTGAAGGCGTGTGGGTCATGCTTCTATTGTAGAACTAATCATGCTAACCTCTGTGACGCCTCAACCCTATTCGGGATTCATATCGATGGGGGTTTCGCTGAGTACATCGCCGTTCCCGCAGTACTCCTTCACCATCTCCCTGATCAGCTAACTTACCAGGAAGGCGCTTTAATCGAACCGTTAAGTAATTCTCTTCACTTTGTCAAAGACTGCACTCCCGTAAAGCTCGGTGATCTCGCTATTGTTCAAGGGTGTGGTCCTATCGGTCTCTTTTCAGCTCAACTCTTCCGTCTAGCTGGCGCTGATGTGATCATTACAGGTGTTGGAGTTGATGCGGAGCGGTTTAGGATTGCTGAAGCGATGGGTTTTGAAACCGTAAACATCGAGAAAACGGATCTCATTGAACTTGTAATGCATCGGACCAAGGGACGAGGCGCAGACATTGCATTCATCGCAACAGGTTCACCTCCCGCCGTAGCACAAGCTACCCAGATCGTTAAGAAACGAGGTCATATCACAGTGATTGGGATCTTCGGTCGTCCGGTTGAGATTCCGATGACTACCATAGTGCGCCGTGAGATAATCTTAACTGGCGCATATGATGCCAGACCTGAGAACTTTGAACAGTCAATAAAGCTCGCAGAGACAGGAACTGTTAAGGTTCGGGAGCTTATCACGCATCAATTTCCCCTTGAGAAGGCGACTGAGGCTTTTGAAGCAGCTAAAAGCCGTGTTGGCTGTAAGGTCGAGTTCATCCCCTAACTTCCCCGCTCAGGGTTTTATAGCAAATACGTGCATCTTCTTCCAGTGACGAGATTGACAGGAAAGATATTCTGGGGAAAAGAAGTTCCTGAGAACTGGAACGGCATATGGTCAATAGATTTGAATACGATTCCGGAGAAAACGGTTTGGAGGAAAACCGCGAGTTTTCTGGAGACATGTGAATTCATCTCGGAACTGATGTGGCATACCGAACTCATACACGTTGAAACTTTGTTTGTAACTGAGATGAGGCGTGCTGCACCGCTTGTTGTACTCTCAAACCCCCGGGTCTCTACACCTGAGGAGGCGAAAAAACTTGGAAAACCCGTGGTTTACCTTCAGGGAGGTATTCACCCTGATGAGGCAGAGGGTAAAGAAGCTATACTTGTTGCGATTAGAGAACTCACTCTAGGGAAGCTCCGCCCACTTCTTGATGAACTCGTCGTAGTGTGTTGTCCCGATTTCAATCCTGATGGGAATGATGCTTGGACCGTGAACGTCGCTGCTGGTGGTTTAGGTGTCCGAGGACAACGTGGTAACTTCCAGGGCATGGATTTAAACCGAGATGCCATCAAGCTGGAATCCCCCAACATGCGAGGGTTGTGTATCAACCTGCTTAACCGTTGGGACCCAGTAGTTAGCATCGATCTTCATTGTATGGGGCCTGTACGCCATGGGTACGCACTTCTTTACGCACCCAGCTATACACCTACAGCTCATCCTGGCCCACGCAATTACACGAGTGATGTTCTCTTTCCAGCGGTTCGAGAGCTTATGCGAGAGAAATTTGGTCTCGAGGTTTATACACACGCTGAGTGGGACGTCAACGAATGGCCTCCTCAAACTTGGGACCCAAAGAAGGCGTTCTACACTGTTGAAGCAAAGTACATCGCTAACGCTATCGGTCTTCGTAATAGGATGAGTATACTCACCGAGACACCGAGTGCCGTTGGGTTCGAAAAACGAGTCTTCTCCACTTATGCTTACCTCTGTGCCCTTCTCGAGTATGTAGCAGCGAAAAAGATTGAGATCGTAGAAGTCTGTCGAAGGGCTGATGAAGATACCACTCGTAACGTGGTAGAACAGGCGGAGTCGGGTGAATTACGGAACTGGGTCGACGGGGAGTATACAAGCAAGGGCTTTACAGAGTTATACGCGTATAGAGAGAGGGCGAACCGCCTTATTCCTGGTACAAGTTTCGTGTACCGTGGTCCGGAGCAGAGTATTCCCGAGATTGTGAAAGGAGTTATTGATCTCACCCTTCCTATGGGTACTAAGAAGGCGAGAGTTCCGAGAGGCTATCTCATCCCTGAGGATCTCACATTCATAGTCGAGAAGATCAGGATTCACGGCTTAAAGGTTGATCAACTTCAGGCTTCGACAAATGCTGAGGGGGAAGAGTATGTCATAGACCATTTACGGAAAGAGAAGAAAGGCGATCATACCTTATACCCTATGACGGAACTTGCTGGAGGATTCATTAAGACGAAAAAGAGTTTCCCCGCCGGTACATGGAAGATTGATCTTGCCCAACCATTAGCAAACCTAGCATTCTACTGTCTCGAACCAGAGGTTCCCGATAGCTTCACAGGATGGGGGCTTCTCGATGGATTCCTAAAGGAGAGAGGCGCTCCCCGGTACAGCGTAGTATACCCCATATTCAAGTACCTGAAGCTGGCTTAGGTGTCTGTTTAGTTTCATGACCACGCATATTGAGCCCTATGATCCCCGCGGCAAAGAAACATATGAAGCTCATAAAGTAAGTAGTGGCCTCGAACCCATAATTAGCGTAGACCCAGCCTAAAGTAGGTGAACCAACCATGCCCCCAATATCTTCACTCAAACCATAGAGCCCCATCATAAGCCCATAACTCTGACTAGGCGCCAACTCCATCATTGCTACCATCATACCTACATTATACATCGGACTAATTGCACCAATGAGGAGTCTTACAACCCATATCTCAGGTAGGCTGTTCGCTAGTACGTACCCGAAGTACCCGAACCCGTCGAGGATAAACCCTAACAGAATTAGGTTCACACTACCGATTCTATCAAGAAGATGGCCCGCTATGTACTGTGCCCCCACACTCACAATGGATATACTCGTCGTCATCAACCCTAAAGTCGCCTCCGTTGCTTCAAATTGGGGCGACTCCTTCAGCATAACCGTAAGGATCGTCGCATAGAACATGAAAAAGAACGGCAGAGCCCGCGAGGCGATAAAGATCAAAGTACGCCTTGTTAAAAGTGTCTGTAGACCAAAGAGGGAGAAACCCTTTCCTAAATGATCCGTATTATCATCCTCTGGGTAGAAAAAGAGTACACTCACCGCTGACACCATCATCAAAAAAGCTGAGACATAGAACGCATAGTTATACCCGAAGCCGTAAGCAATGTAACCTCCCACCGCCGGTCCAAAGACTCTGCCCACCGACTGCATAGTAAGAAAGGCTCCGTAGCTCCGCCCCCTCCGATCCTTCGGCGTAATATCGGCGATCAAAGCTCGAGTTGGGGTCATTATTCCTGCACTGCAAGCCGAGTTAAGAAAACTCACCAAATAGAACCAAGAGACGTTCCGGTTGAAAGTGAATGCCAGGATCACCAGCGCCTGGAGAAAAGTGGCGACAAAGATTATGCGTCGTCTTCCTACCCGATCGGAGAGAAAACCTAATGTAGGTTCAAATAAAGCATACCCGACGAAACTCATCATTGTTATGAGACCGAGTTCTCCCATCGACGCACCGCTACTTCTATAGTAAAGTGGAAGCACCGGGTTCGATACAATGCTGGAAGCAGTGTTGATTACACTCTGGGATAGGAGAACGCGCCTGATTGTAGATCCACCAACCGAACCCTTTCCCAATTTTTATCCAACCCTTTAGCCCGTAGAATCCTTGAAGAAGATTTAATGGTTACTAATTCACTTACCCGCACGCAACTTAGTTACTCAAACTTGAAAGATAAAATAGATAATCCGTCCCAACAGCGTCTTTGCCCATTAACCTCAAAGCGCTCATGATCTGAGCTCTATGATGAACGGTATGAATTAGAAACTGTGTGAAAAAATCGTCGTGATCTACCTTAATCTCACCGACGCCCAAGAAATTTGGGAACACCGCCTCGAGATCCAAATGAGTTGACGAAAACCTCCTTAGATGATGATCCATCTCCCTCCAATGATCAAGCAATACCCCAATTGGCATCTGAATTAGAGACTCCCAAAGATCATTACCCGCCACAGATCCCCCGTCGACCCTATTCACAAAATTGAACTCGACAGCTAAAATGATGTGTGTAACAAGACTTCGAATACTCCCATAAGGAGGGAGGATCTCGTGACTAAAATCCTCCTCCGTCAGTTCACACAGAAGACTTCTCACCCGGTCATTCGCCCAAATATTATAGTCAGCCAGCTTTAACGCATTCATGACTCAGAAGAGATCTAATGCAATATAGTATTTACTCGAATCATAGTAAATCTTAAGATTTTATAGTAAATTAGAGTGGAATTGAGGAGTGTTTTGATGAATTTTCATAGAAACAAAATTTTTTCTCTTCTTCAGAGCATTTAAACGATCTCAACTCAGAAGAACGATCATGTCTAACTGCCTATTCTGTAGGATAGCCGCTGGTATGGTACCTGCATACAAAGTTTATGATGATGATCGAGTATTCGCCTTCCTAGACATTAATCCATCCGCCGTCGGTCATGTCTTGATCATCCCACGAACACACGTGTCACGTATCGAAGATCTCTCAGTTTTAGATGCAGAGGCTCTATTCAAAGCTCTTCATAGACTAGTTAAACCAATTAGGATGGGTGTAGGTGCAGACGCCGCGATGATAGGGGTCAATGACGGTCCCGGTTCTGGCCAAGAAGTTCCTCATGTTCACATTCATGTCATTCCTCGCAACGCTGGAGATGGAGGAAGCATAATTCAATCTGCAATTCATGTACGCAAACTCCATTCCGAGAAAATGAATGTTATTGCCGATAAGATACGTCGGGAGCTAAGTCTATCTGTAAACCCTTAAAACTGGCGGAGCCCTAGACCCGATTATGGTTGATTACCGGAAGCAAAGCGAGTACCTCACAAGAACTCTTGCTCTCACGACTCTTCCCGTCGCCGTCAAATACTATCCCGAGTACACTGAGGATCTGGAGTGGGCGCTCGCGGACAAGAGTTTCTATCGCCCAAAGACACCTCTAAACGCCTGCCAATTCGTCGCCCTTGCTCGATACCATCAGCGAAAAACCTTCACTCTCGCGGAGGATCATGTCTGTAACATCGGTGCCCTAGCTACAGGTGCTTATCCATTCGATGAGGTGATGAGAAGTGGGGAGATCGGTAAGAAGGATGGGGTCCGGAAAACAGATAATCTTTGCGAAGAAATGTTCCTTACGCTTCCTCGGATCCCATTTGGGAATGTAAAGGCTATCGCTTTTAGCCCCCTGGATAAGATGGATATCGACGCTGACCAGATCATAGTCTATGGCAATCCTCTTCAGGTACTCAAAGCAGTGAATGGCTACCTCTATGAATCTGCACCTAGGATCGAATTCAGCACCTGCGCGAAATATGGCGTCTGCATCGAAGGAATGGCCGCTGCATATAATTCAGGAAAGCCTACAATTGGTTTCCCATGCCGTGGAGAGCGTGTCAGTGGGATAGTGCAGGATAACGAGATGTATCTAGTTATTCCCGCTCCACTTCTTGATAGAGTGATTGAAGGGATCGAGAAGACGAAACATCTGCTTCCAAGCCCGATTCCTTTCGGTGGTGTCGATCAGGAGCCTAACTTCCTCCCCGACTATTATTTGACGCCTAGCACATTGAAGCGGAGAAGCTAAAGACTTGAAAAGTGCTTTCGAAGCCTCTCTTCGATCTCACTTCCCATCGCGTAGACGTTATGCTCTACTCCCGAGAAGACGTTGAGCTCAACCTCAGCACCAGCCTTTCTTAGGGCTTCTGCAAGGGGAATAGCGTTTGTCTCCGCAGGTATGTTTCTGTCTTTTGAGTCATGGTATATCGCGACCTTCTGAAGCTTCATAGCTTGTAAGTTCTGGATTCGAGGGAGAGGATCGCTTGTTTTAATGACCTTATAGGCCTCTTCATCGAGTGTTTCAGGTGGGAATCCGTATGCCTTGAGGGTGACCTCTCTGAACTTCTTTTCACTAATGGTGGCTTTAAGACTCGCCACAGCCTGGAGGACGGCAACGATTTTTACTCTTCCAGCGTATGGTCCCAGAATTGAGTTCCAGACTTGGCATCCACCTAATCCTCCTCCCATTAATCCAAGCCGTTTTGTGTCTAGACTATAGCAAGAGTCCAGATCTTTAAGCAAGGCGGCGTTTGCTGCGACAGAACAAGGATTACCCCAGTGATCACCGCAAGCATGGCTTCCCGCGACAGCGATCACGTTCTTCATGATCGATTTAAGGACCGATGCTTTCCATTCTGTATCCGGTTAATCCGCAGTGTTCTCCTTAATATAGCTACCAGCGCCATGGTTATGGACTAAAATCGGTATCTTATTTTTTACTTTAAACGTTTTTGGAGTCCAGAGGTAGCACCACTCTCCCCCTGATTTAAAGTAGATTCGTTGTTCTCCATCGACAAGATTAGGAATTGTCAAGAATCCCACCATTTGTAAAGTGGTTTCCACTGTGAAAAAACCTGTGCCGCTGATGTTTATCTCGATATGGTGATAAGTCGCGTTAGTAAAAGACAAGTCATGTCTATTCTCTTTAAACCAATAAAGATCGGTGAACTAGAGATCCGGAACCGATTCATGCGAAGCGCGACCACAAGTGCTTACTCAGATGAACAAGGAGTTGTTCGTTCTGAGATGGTCAAGTTATATGAGAACCTCTCCAAAGGTGGAGTTGGTCTTATCATCAAGGGTCACCTATATGTCGATGAACGCGGAAAAGCTCATTCTGGTATGGCTGGATTAAGTAACGACTATCACGTTCCGAAGTTGAGAGAGTTAACCGACTCTGTGCATCTTCACGGTGCCGCTATTTTTGCGCAGTTAAATTTCGGAGGTTACCAAGCCTCCATGGGTGAGAGGATGGGGCCTTCAAACTATAAGGGTAAAGATTGGACCGCACGGGCGATGACTGAGAGTGAGATCTGGGAGATAATAGAGAGTTATGGTGCTGCAGCTGCACGCGCCGTAGAGGCTGGGTTCGATGGTGTTCAGATCCACGCGGCTCATGGTTATCTGGTCTCTGAGTTTCTTAGTAAGCACGCGAATACTCGCAGCGATATGTGGGGTGGCGATCTCAGTAATAGAACCCGCTTCCTCCGTGAGGTTCATGATGAGATCCGTGGAAAAATCGGGTCGGAGATCCCAATTGGGATGAAGATGAACTGCGACGATTTCAGTCAAGATGGATTTATAGTAGAAGAGGCCGTTGTTGTCGCTGAGTCGATGGCAAACCGAGGTCTTAACCTCATCGAGGTCAGTGCTGGCGGGATAGGCCAGGAAGATAAGTTCAAAGATAGAGCGCGGAGCAGCGACCCGATCTTTTCGGAAGCTTCCTTCGCTGGGGCGTGCGAGAAGATACGACCAGGCACTAGGCCTAAAGTTCTTGCTCTCGTCAATGGAATTCGTAGCTTCTCAACGATGAGGGCACTTGTGGACCGCGGAATCTGTGATATGATCAGTATGAGTCGTCCCCTCATTCGTGAACCTGATCTCATCAATAAACTCCAAACAGATCAATCAGGTTCAACTTGTACAAGTTGTGATGCTTGTGAAGCTCTCTTCGGAAAGGAAATAATGCGCTGTCTTATGAGGTAATCCTTTGGATGTAGCCTCCAGAAACTGTATTAAGCGCCGATGAGGAATTGGGAGGGTTCAGGCGACCCCTCATGTCGGTGGTGCTTAAATCTATTTTTGATACGTTCCGAAACCGGAACCTAATGGTGATAACTCTCACCCAGAGCCTTTTCATGTTCGTCGCGAGTCTTTGGTGGCCTTACTGGAGTCTATACATCATGGAGCTTGGTGCTTCACCTACACTTCTTGGTTTAATATTCATGGCTGAAATGGCTGCGCAGCTCATTTTCCAGATCCCTGGAGGCTTCCTCACCGACAGATTTGGGCGAAAGAAAGTCATCGTTATCGGCAGTATTTTTCGTGCTTTAAGCCCATTTATTTATGTCTTCACCGGAAGTTGGCAGTTTGTCATCGTCGGTATGGTGATCACTCAAGCATCGAATATGATGATCCCTGCGATAGATGCGCTCATCGCTGAGTCAGTGTCAAAAGAGAACCGCGGTTTAGGTTATGGTGCCTTCAGAATGATGACTTGGCTGCCTCAGATTTTTACTGCGTACCTTGGTGGAGTCATCACCGATATGCTAGGCGTTATTCCTGGCGTCAAGCTCGCTATTGCTGCGACAGCTGCAGTAGCTGTAATCAACGTTTTCATCCGCTGGAAGTATCTTGAAGACACATATGTACCAGGCGCTGAGATCCACAGCAAGCGTGTTAACCCGCTTGAAGCACTTCGGAACATTCGTACGGTGCCACGCCAGATCTGGTCTCTTATTCTTGTAGCAGGATTCAGCGCCTTTGCATTCCGCGTAGCAGGCCAGTTTATGGTAGTATACGCAACTCGGGTGATAGGCTTAACGAAGACCGAGTGGGGCATAGTTACAACAGTTGTTATGGTTATTAGCACTCTTCTAACTATTCCCGGGAGCATTATCTCCGACCGGGTAGGCCGAAAACCCGGAATCATGGCGAGTTTAGGTCTGTTACCACTTCAATTCTTAGGACTCACTCTAGCAAGAGGTTTTGGGGGAGTCATGGGTGCCAGAATTCTTGGAGGCGTCAGCGAAGGCTTCGGCGGCGCGGTCACTGGAATAGAGGGCGGCTCTGCTTGGCTTGCCCTAGTCGCTGACATTACTCCTGCAGGTCAAAGGGGTATGATGATGGGGATAATAGGTACAATCGCTGGCCTACTAAGTCTCCCGGGCAGTAGCGTAGGCGGGTATCTTTATGACTCAGTTTCACCCCAGATACCTTTCTACGCAGCCGCAGCCTCCGGTTTCGCCGCTTTCCTTACTTTTACGATTCTCATCAAGGAGCCAAAATCAAAGGCAGATTAACCTAAAAGAAGGGATCCTAGTAACAATGGATTATTATCACCATTAAACGAGTTCATAATCCCTTTAACAGCCAATAACTCGTTTCATGCTGCGGTAAGGTGAATTTGCCAGCAATTGAGATCAAGGACCTATACAAGAGCTATGGCTCTATCAATGTACTGAGAGGCATATCCCTAACTGTAGGTGAGGGGGAGATCTTTGGGCTATTCGGCTCGAACGGAGCCGGGAAGACAACTTTACTCCGAATAATCACCGGACAGCTAGCTGCTGACTCCGGTGAAGCTTACACCGCAGGGATCTCATTCAACGACTCCATTGGCATAAAACGCGCTGTAGGAATAGTCCCGGAAGCGGAGTCACCACCCACCTTCCTTACCGCTCAGGAAGCACTCGAGTTAGTATGCAGGATCAGAGAGCTCGATGACGTACAAGGTCGGGTTGATCGTTGGCTTAGTTTCTTTGAATTGGAATCCAAGGCGAATATCCTTTGCCGTGACCTTTCGAAAGGGCAGCGTCAGAAGATAATACTCGCCTCCGCGTTCATACATGAACCAAATCTACTATTACTTGATGAGGCGTTCATTAACCTCGACCCGATATACCAGAAAAAACTTCGGGAATATATCCTCGAACTCGCTGCTAAGGGTCGAACCGTATTCATGTGTACCCATATCTTAGAAATCGCTGAGAAGCTCTGCAGCAAGGTTGCGATTATTGACGGCGGCAGAATTGTGGCACAGGGAACCATAAACGAGCTCCAAACCCATACCGGTGAAGGGCTCGAAGAGATATTCATAAGAGCCGTGGGCGGTAGTACCCATGAATCTTGACCTGGATAAACGGATTTTCAAGGCGATGATTCTTGAAGAGTGGAGACTCCATAGGTCACTGGTTGGGGGTCTCGGCTCAGCCATGTTTCCACTACTGATCTTCATACTGACCGTGATCATCACATTGATCTCGCCTTTCCTTCTTCGTAACTTGGATGCATCAGTTGGCCTCCAAGTGCTTCATATAACAATTCTATTCTACGGGATCTTCGTTGGAGGTTTTGGCGTTATAGGGGAGACCGTGATGACTCACCGCCTCGGGCAGGTGAATATGCTCCTCCAACTGCCGCTGCTTCAACCCATCTGCTTCAAGCGAGTTATGTCAATTTTCTACTTAAAGGATGCGTTATTCTATCTTGGGTACACGTTTGTCCCAATGCTCTCAGGGATGGGGTTCACGTTTTTCTATGCAGGTTTTGACCCTGTGAGATTGACGATGTTGGGAATAACTATTTTTACCACATTTATGATGGGAATGGGCCTCAGCTTTGTCCTCTCTGCCCTTCCAGGTCGATCAAAGTCCGCATCCTTGATCTCTTTCTTCGTATTTTTGGTTCTCGGGATTCTCGTTTACCCGCTCGGCGTATTAAAACCACATATGCTACTTCTTCCGCTTGGGTATTGGGTGGACGGACAAATATGGTGGCTCTTAGCCTCCGGCGTTTTCGCTACTATCTCAGCTGCTTTAGGTGCTCTTCTAATGAAAGAGCGATACGAGTTCCGTCAGAGAAGCTACGGTGAATCTTTCCTAGGATTAGATAAAAAGTTAGGATTCATCGGGGAGCTTCGAAGCCTTGTGGCTAAAGAGCTTCTGGAGCTATCACGGAGCGGAGCGATGGGACCCACGATTAGCAGCTACACTATCCATCTATTGTTTATCTATTTTCTTTCATGGCTATTTGAATCAGGTTTTGGTATCCCTATTGGGTTTAATGTTATTTTCTTTAGCTGTTTCGTCGGCTTCATGGGAGTTATGACATATGGCGCATTAACGGGGCACGAGCATAATGAGTACCTGAATGTACTCCCTGTTTCTGTCGATTACGTAATCAGGGCTAAACTCGCAGCATATTTCCTTCTCACAGGAGGTGTATCCGTAATATACGTAATAGGAATCGGCTTTCTGAAGGGAGAACTCGGACTTGTACCGGGAAGCATCATCGTCGCGGCATGTACTTCTTTCTATGTTGTCACTGTGACCGCTTACTTAACAGGACTCTGGACAAACACCATGTTCTTTGGTTCTGGAACTATTCTTCGTTTCACTTTACTCGTCATCCCACCGCTAACCGTCGTAGGAATCGGCGCTCTATTATTCGCATATACTCCAGTGTACGCTACCTATCTCATTACTGGGGTGTCAGCACTCCTTTTCATAGCTTCAGTCTACTTTTATAGAAGACTCAGAGCCAGATGGAGTCAATTCTCCTTCTCTCTCGTCACTACAAAATAGAGGAAGTTAGTGGCCGTTAAATAACAAGAGTTACAAAAATATGATTAAATAACTTTTATCAACTGAGTTTTAAGCCTTTAATGAGTAAATTCCTTTCATCCATTATCTCGAGTCCTGCTCCTGAACTTTTTCCGGTATAAATCAGTTTATTATCGCTTTTATTAAGCAAAGAAACTTCAATTGTACTAGAGAGACTTTCCACAGTTCTCCCCGTCATTACCCCTTTCTCAGGAGATTTTAGGTTTACAACTTCTCCACCAATCGCGTTTACTAGGAGAGCGTATTTTTGAGTCTCGATTTTTAATCTAACTCCTGCTGCGGTTTTCTCCAACTCTTTTACCTTTCCACCTGAATAGGTGGATAAGTTTAGTAACTTATCGTTAACGCGAAAAACAGCAATATGGCCAATGAAGCTTGAGCCCAGCCATGGAATAACAGCTATTGAGATCATCAAGCTAGTTTTCTCTTCTATGAAACAGTTGCCCTGCATCCATATCCATGACTGTGGGAAACTGGCTCCCCAATCCTTCTCAATATAGCCATGAGCTCCACTGAATGTCTGCTTCTCACCGTTGATGGTCACTGACCCATTTACGATATGATCCATACTTACCAAACCATGGTATGTTTCTAGGAATGGCACATACCCGTACCAGCCCATTATACCCCGCATTATTCCACTACCATGGAAAAAACTATGATTAGAGTAACTCAGCGACCCATTTACGGATACGTCGCCCTCAATATTCAATTCCATACCCGATAGACTGAATTTGCTATCACCAATTCTTACACAGAATGGGTCTTTCTCCGGTTTGAAAGATTCTATGGGATACGACAAATAATATGATTTAACTCCAAGGCCATCAAATACCTGAATAAATGCGTGTTTACCTTTATCGGTTAAAGAGATCCCAGGTATAACTGATAACCTGCTTGCACTCCGTGGGTCAACTTGTTTAAAATACCAACCTTCATAGTAATTTCTCTTTTTTAGATTTCCTTGAAATATACTTGGATCTCTTAGCCTACTAAAAATGTCGAACAAATTCTAAATCAGTCTTCTAGTGATCATTACACACACGACAAGATATACTATATTGTTTGGTAAGCATAATTAATATTAATTTTTTAATTCAAGCCCAGATTTCACTTTCTATCGATAATATCGAGAAAAATATGAGTAAATATCATTAAAAGAAAAATTGCTTAAACGACAAGTTCAATGATTTAAATGATAAAACTAGGTATGTAATCACCCCCGGTATTTTCAAGGAGATTTTAATCCGATTTTCCAATTCAAGTTGACAAGTTTCATGAAAAGTAATTGTTCTTCGTCTTTAAAAGCGTCCCAACCCTTCTCAGGATTTAATCCATGTGCCGCAAGAAAGGCTGTGGATAGGCCTTTTTTACCGGTTTCTAAAAACATAGACCTAATTTCATCATATTCTTTTGGATCTTCTACCTGAATCAATTCCCCACATAAAGAAACGAATCTGTAACTGCTTAAATCTGGTTCATATTGCTCTATCTGAACACATACCTTACAGTCGTTTTTGAGTAATTTCATTTTTTTCCCATAATCAGTAAAATGGAAATATAGGGTTTTTTCCAATATTATATATCGGAATGGAGCAAGGTAAGGATACTCTCCTCCATTCATAGCTATTCTGGATATTTTTTGTGAATTAATCAGATCATCTATCTCTGATTTGCTCATTTGAGGTAGCTTAAATGGCTCCATGTTTTAATTATCTAATATAAATTAATTAAGTTATACTAGATATGTATACCCAAGTTATTATATAAAAGTAAATATATGCATAAGTAAAATATTGATTGTATGTTTTATAGAATCTAGAAAGGAGCATAAATACCTACGAAAACCAGCCACGCAAGCAATGTCTTAGCTACAAGGCT
>JBFYNP010000034.1:0-19325 GCA_041304325.1 Candidatus Bathyarchaeota archaeon | reverse complement strand
TTCCGGGGCGGATACCGAAAACAACCTCCCTCAGGGCTTGACTTGTCTGACTTCCAACATACTCGAACCAAGCTAGCTGGTCAACATCGTTCACTGCCCTTATACCATCGGTTGGATGGATGAGAAGATTGTTAGCGTTAAACACGTTGCCTTTTCCAGTGCTTAAACGGATGGCATCCGCGATGTAGCTCGGGATCTCTAGTGTGGTCTCTGGATCCGTAGTTTCTTCACTTGTATAATATTTCCATCCAGCGACACCTACCCATGTACCCCGCTTAACTCCGCCCAGCTTCAACACTTCCTTAAGTGATGTGCTATGCCCACGGGGTTGACTTACGAGACTGAAGCTCTGGAAGAGGATAACTTTCAGATGCTCCTTGATAGGACTTACATCGGTGTACCCGATCCCCTCGTTTCCTACGATCAGTATTGGTTTATCATTCCTCTCTAGGTCAATAAGTAAAAGCGCTTCCTCGAATCGGGGATCATAGCCGATTAACCATGCCATATTAGCGAAGTGCTCGCGGTCGCCGTAGACGATGAAGGCGCCATAACCTTTCTGTGTAGCTTTCTCTTTTAGGCTCTGAATCCTGTCAAGGTATGTCTGTGAAGGGATTTGCGGTGCTTTTAATGGAACTCCAAACTCCGGTAGATTCAGTTCGGCTAACTCAGCGTGGCTCACCATCGTCTACTCTAAGATATCAATGGTCTTCGGGGATATCAGCCTTAGGAATATGGTAAAACGTGTTTTAAAACCAGTATAATCTCATTTTAATGAGATATTTTTTATTGCAATAAAACAATAATATTTGGATCCTAAACCATAAATATTTATGGTTCGTCCCAGTACTTTCTCGGGTCAGGCATTTTTCCGTATCCCATCAAATCATCCATAAAGACAAAAGGCCGGTTAAATATGCTCGTACGTCGAAGGATCCATTTAACCAAGTCGTGAAGAGGAGCCTTTTCCTTTGTGAAGGCACATACTCTAAAGCATATACTGCATCCGGATCCCACTTCATTCCAATATCTTAGGCATTTATCCTCATCATTATACCATTTATAGGAACCATTATTATTCGATGAGTTGGGGCCCTCCCAAGTCCTGGGACCAGATGTGATGGATCCAGCGGGACATTGTTTTGAGCATCTTCCGCATACTTCACAGTACTCAATGATGCCTGATGGAGCGGGTGGGCTCTGTGGCAATGGGAGATCTGTGAATATTTTACATATTCTTACGAGAGGCCCGTGATCCCATGTTATGAGGCGACCATGACGCCCCATATGGCCAAGACCAGCCTGAAGTGCTATGGGAACGCTCAGGGCTGTATCGTTACCCATAGGGATTGCACTGTATCCAAGGGCTCTAATGAACTCGGCTACATACCCGCTCAGGATATGCATACGACTGTACCCCATGTTACTCGTTACCTCGATCGCGGTTGGGGCGTAGCTGTTCTCCTTGTGCTCCATCGGGACCACCATGGCGATAACCCATTTGTGGCTCTTCGGGATCACTGCTTTCTTTTCGTCTATATATGGTGCCTCGGCTTCTTCAATGACGATCTCTTTTCCGTCGTTTGTATGGCTGTAAATCCAGCGCTCATCCAGGGGGCAGAAGCCAACACCTACTGCTCCGAAGTATTTTGCGGCTTTTGTGATTATCTTTGCGGCCTTCTCTGGAGTTCCACTCCACTTGGGAACACCTTTAGGTAGATTCCCCACTCCAAGAGGGGTCCATGAGTAGTAGCCCTCACTCATTCCGCCATCTCCACCGGGCATGCCTTCGTACATGCCTGCTGCTTGTTTGAAGGCGTAGTCGACGACACCGAAGCCTGGAACGTTTTTTCGAATCTTGTCTGCTTTATATTCATCTGTGTTATAGTCAAGGAGAGATCCAGTGGATCTGCGTTTCTGTTGGAATGATGTATTTCTCTGATCGAATCTCTTATATTTCTCGTTAGTTGGGTATGTTTCTTCAAAGTTCTTCTTTTTCGCCATTTTTGCTTCTCGTCCAGGTATCTTCTTGTACAGGAATCTGGTTGTTGGAGTCTTTTAAATTATTGCCGGGAAAATGAATTGTAGAGATTTAGTTAATGAGGATAACAGAATTTATTTAGAGTAGTCGATTGTTTTTTCCAGTAGCTCAGTGAGATCCATCAACTTTAGGTCTGTTTTCTCACCTTTGAACATGCTACTGCAATATGGACAAGCAATAATTAGGGCTTCAGCTGACGTTTTCACAGCTTCATCCATTCTTATCTTACTGATCCGATCTCCTCTCTTGATCTCGTAGAAGAGCTGTGCTCCACCTCCTCCACAGCAGAAGGCATTGCTCCCAGTTCTTTCCATCTCAACGAGCTTGATGCCGGGTATGGATCTGAGCACGTTTCGGGGTGAGTCGTAGATATTGTTCCATCTCCCAAGGTAGCATGAGTCGTGGTATGTCACCGTTAAGTTTATGGGGTTTTCAGGTTTGATCTTAGATTCATTAAGTAAAAGTTCTAGGGTCTCTGTTGAGTGCTCTACTTTAAGAGCGCAGTTATACTGGCGGTACTCGTTTTTTAGAGAGTTAAAGCAGTGGGGGCATCCAGTCACAATTTTTTTGAAGTTGTAGTTCTGTAAGACTTCTTTGTTCATGTTGAGAACTTCAACGAACATTAATTCGTCCCCAACGCGGCGGGAAGGATCTCCGCAACACTGCTCCTCAGCGAGGATTGCGACTCGCATCCCCGCTTTTTTAAGTATTTTGAGGAGTCTCTCCGACGATTTTCTCAGGTCAGGGTCGTGGCTGGTGACGCACCCGACCCAGTACAGATAATCATATTCCGAGTTTTTTTCTGCGAACTCACATAATCCACTTTCGATGAGATTGTTCAGCCAGCCTTCTTTCTCGGAGGAGTTGAAGCCATAGGGGTTGCCCTTTGATAGAATATTAGAGGATATTAGTTTGATCTCCCGGTCAACGTGTTTCTCTTCGAAGAAGAGCCCTCGTCTAAGCTCCATTATTGTCTCTGATTGATCTATCTGAAGAGGGCACTCGATGACACAGGCCCCACATAGAACACAGCTCCAGACAGCCTCCGGTTCTAAGTGATCTGGCCAAATAGGTTTCTCCCAACCGTCTTTCGTTAGTTCCCTCATCTTGAGCATTGTATCCATCGGTGAGAGCAGTTTCCCGCTAACGTTTGCGGGGCATGAGTTGTGGCACCGTGCACATTTTATACATGAATCGTAGTCCATTCTCTGCTTCCAGTTAGTCTCTAATGCTTTCTGAACTCCAAGGGTTTTCCCGTTCTCCACGAGTTCGTATATGTTTGGTACCGCCTGGGGGAAGCTAGGGGACTCTGTTCTCGAGTAGAATGTGTTTGCAAAAGCCCCGATTAAGATATGGGAGAGCTTAGTGTATGGGATCAACGCGATAGCAGCGAAGGCAACGATCATATGCGATATCCATAGCGCTCTATAGATTGTTGTGAGGGCTGTGGGGCTCATGTTGCTGAATAGGAATGTGAGGCTTGTGCCTATGGGGTCATAGAATCCAATCCAGTCGAGTCGGTAGGAGAGTGTAGCAATAGAGTCCAGTAGAAATCCGGATACATTGATGAATATGATTCCGATGAGAACAAGATTATCCGATTGGACGTTAGGTAGATCGCGTGTACCTTTCGTCAACCGCCGGTAAAGAGCCATACCAGCACCTAACGTGGCCATAAAGCCGAATATGTTTGCACCCAGCTTGAACCATAGATAGATTTGCCCCACAAGAACTGGAGAACCGAGTATGGGGTGATAATCTATGGCTCTTAATCCGGTTGCGATGAAAAGGCCGACCATACCAATATAGATGAAAGTATGCATTACGCCAGCGTAAGCATGGTTGGTTACCTTCCTCTGTAGCAACCCGTACGTGAATGCGTTTTTCAAACGTTTGCTCAAGTCGTTGAAAGGTATCTTCTGCCCATTGTAACTCCAACGTTTGACGAAGTCTAGAGTACCGTAGAGTAGGATGAGAATTGATAGGAACATCATCCCGTACACGATTAGCTCAAGATCATCGACATAGAGAAAGTGCTGTATCTCTTGATCGATGAGGTTTAAGCGCGCCATAGGCAGTAACAAGGAATCAAGAATATATAATTTACATAGATTCTTTTATTCTGGACATACGATTTTGAGGTCACTCGTGCAGTATTAGAAAGGCTTGATCATATAGTAGTTTATTTTGAATCCGTAGATACTGCTCCAAGGCCACGGTAGATGCTGTGCAGATACCGTTTTGAAGCCTAGCTTTTCATATAATCGCTTGGCCTCTAGGTTTTTATCTGTTACATGTAAAGAGGCCTTCGTATAGCCAGTTTTTTTATAATGATCACATATCCATGAGACTAGTAAGGTCCCCACACCTCGACTTCGAGCGTCAAAGTGTACGGCAAGTGAGTCGATATTAACCTCATCCTCGGTTAACTCGAAGTTTAATGGACTTCCTTTTGTTATGTAGTGTATAACATCTAATCCAAGGACGTTAATTACTTGAAGAAGAGTGGGATTGAAAAAATTTCGCCCTTTAAATGCGAGTCCAGCTACCCCAATAACGATGCCATCTTCTATCGCGGTTAAGATCATGTCTTGCTGAATATGCCTTTGAAGCAGATTAATTGTCTTAGATTTGGAGTGAAAGATAGGGAGATAAGAATCACTGAAGGCTTCATACAGGATTTCTGCAACCTGGAGGCTCTGTTCTGGAGCATAGCCTTCCAGAATTAATAAGACCACACAGTAACTGTATCCACTAGTTTTTTATGGGATCCGGTAACCTATGACGTTACTCACGCCGTTAAACAATAAAACTAGGTATAGGTATTGTTTTTCTCTACAAACACCCCCTCACCGTACACCTTAAAATTCTAATAAGTATTTTTTTAATTATAGAGTTAAACGTGTATGAATTTCCTTAGATGGTTGAGAAGAAGAACTTGCAGTTTCCTGATAGGTAAGAAAGAGACAGGGATAAAGTGAAATTCTAAGTAATTTTAGGCTGACCAAACTTTATATATGTTAGTCGGGCCTAAAATTACTGGGCTATAATGAGTGAAAGCGTCGAAGAGTACCTAGAGGCTATCTACAGCTTCAATGAGAAGGGACAACTTGCTAAAAACCTGGATTTATCCGAGAAACTGAAGGTCGCGCCTCCAAGTGTCACACAGATGATAAAGAAGCTGGCGGATGAGGGACTCGTGAGCTATGAACCATATAAAGGCGTTTTACTCACCGGCAAGGGGATGGCAAGAGCCCAGAAAGTGGTGAGAAAACACCGACTTCTAGAGAGATTCCTTTGTGACATCTTGGGTCTGAGGATAGATAAAGTACATGATGAAGCATGCATGCTCGAACACAGCATCAGTGATGAGACTGCAGCTGCACTATGTGACAAACTGAAGAATCCGAAAAACTGCCCAGATGACGGTAAACCTATCCCGGCGTGTACACTCGAGACCAACGAGTGTGTGGAGTGTAAGTTAGCGCGTGAAGCCGATGGGGGGAGATTTAAACTCCTGACTCAGCTCAGTCACATTAGACCAGGAGAAAGTGGGAAAGTCGCTTTTATAAGGGGAGGGGGAGCCGCGACCCAGAGAATAATGGATATGGGTCTTTGCCCAGGGACCAGTCTCAAGGTTATTAACGCAGCTCCATTCAACGGCCCAATTCAGGTCGCGGTAAGGGAAACGAGTTTAGCTCTAGGTAGAAAGTTAGCGGAGAAGGTTTTCGTGGAAGTTGAGAGTATAGCCACGGTGATCCCTCATCCGCATGGCCCTCACCATGTCGTAGAAGGTAAGAAGTGACAGTTTTTTGAGTTGTCATGACGATTCAGGTAAACATGATACGAAGATTACGGTTGGGCTTGCTGGTAATGCAAACGTGGGGAAGAGCGTCGTCTTCAACCAGCTCACCGGTCTCCACCAGCACGTGGGCAACTGGCCAGGAAAGACGGTGAAGAAGGCGGAGGGAACCCTATTCTATGGTGGATATACAGTTGATGTGGTGGATCTTCCGGGGATTTACAGTCTTAGCACCTACGGGTTGGAGGAGATGGTTAGTCGGGAGTACATAGTCGTAGAGCATCCAGACGCTATCATCAACGTTGTTGACGCTTCCAGTCTCGAGAGGAATCTTTTCTTTACTACTCAGCTGATGGAGCTGGAGCCACATCTGATCATCGCGCTTAACCAGATGGATGTCGCAAAGAAGAAAGGCATCAGAATAGACGCTGGGAAACTCTCGGAGTTACTCGGAGCCCCGGTTGTTCCTATGACGGCGATCAAGAACGTCGGTCTCATGGATCTCATGGCAGAGGTTATTGAGATGTATGAGAAGAAGACGCCTCGCGTTAAGCCTCTTTCATTCGGCTCTGAGATTGAGGTAATAATCTCTAGTTTAACTGAGGATGTATCCGGAGTTGAAACGATTTACCCTCGAAGATTTGTTGCAGTTAAGCTTCTTGAAGGAGATGAAGAGATTGAAAAAGTCTCGTATAGTCAGGTGCCTTTACTCATAGAGAAGGTGGAGAAAGCTAGAAAGAGGATCGAGGAGATCCATGGACATGACGCTGCTAGCGCTCTCACATCAGAGCGTTACGTCAATGCAAGTAGTATCGCATCCAAAGTCACTTCTTACATGGAGTCTGGTTGGAGCCGGTCGGCGAGTCTAGAGGATGTGACTAGTCATCCAGTACTTGGATACTTTGTCATGATATCTGTAGTTTTGGGGATGTTCATATCCGTATTCACTTTAGGAGACTACGCATCCAGTCTGTTAGGGCAAGGCTTTGCTGTACTGGAGGAGGCTTATTACGCCACCGCTGGTTTGGGATCGTTACAGTCTTTTGTCTGGAATGGATTTGCGGGAGGTCTCATCGCAGGGACTACGATCGCGCTTCCCTACATTGTACCCTTTTACCTCGCTCTTAGCCTGTTGGAGGATTCAGGCTACATGGCAAGGGTCGCTTTCCTTATGGATTCGCTAATGCATAAGATTGGGCTTCATGGTAAGGGTTTCATCCCGATAATGCTTGGGTTTGGCTGTAATGTACCGGCTATACTTGCCAGCAACATAATGGAGACTGAGAGGGAGAGGTTGATATGTGGTTTTGTCTCGAGTCTTGTGCCATGTGCAGCCCGTAGCATCGTTATTATGGGAATTGTCGCTACGTACCTTGGCTTGGGTCCGGCGGCTGCTCTTTACTTAATAGATTTCGTTATTATTTTTGTGTTAGGGAGGATCGCATTCAAGACTCTCCCCGGTGAGCCGGTTGGGCTTATCATGGAGATGCCTGCATACAAGCGGCCTTCGGTGAAGATTACGGCGCAGCGTACATGGTTTAGGCTTAAGGACTTCGTCTATGAGGCTTTTCCGATTATTGTGGCTGGGAACTTTGTTGTCTATCTTGCGAATATCCTTGGGCTTCTCAATGTCGCGGAGTGGGTGTTGAGTCCTGTGACGGTTTTTTGGCTTGGTCTACCGGCCGCGACTGGTGTTGTACTTATCTTCGGTGTTCTGCGGAAGGAGATGACACTCATTCTTCTCGCCTCAATCATGGGTACAACGAACTTTGCCTTGATTTTAACACCGGCTCAGATGTTTGTTTTCGCTTTCGTGGTTATGCTTTACGTACCTTGTGTAGCCACTATAGCGGTTCTTGCGAGGGAATTTGGGGCTAGATGGGCTGCCTTGATTAGTGTGATCGAGATAGTAGTCGCGGTCTCTCTTGGGGGGATTATTTTCAGAATACTTGCCTTATTCGGGATTAATTGAATCATTCTAATTTATTCCCAAAATGGTGGTTTTTTCTTAACAAAGATAGATGTCATGCTTTTGCAACATTTCGAACTGGCATGAAGTGATTCAAAACCCGACAGGTATACACATGGATACTCTTAATTTTGACATGAAACAATGCCATAGGATTGATTGCGGCATATTTTAGAGTACAAGAATACGGTGACCTGGATTATGTTGCATTTGCGCGCATTGTTGAAACAATGCAAGTATAGATAAAGATGTATAACTAGTTTCAATCAGGATAGGTGGCTGATATGGTTGAAACACCGGAATACAACGTGATTAAGCAAATTGAAGAAATTGAAATTAGGCGCTATCCAATAATTTTTCTGGCAACAGCCACAGGTCAAGGAAGAGACGATCTTTTTGGAGCCTTGTTTAGATACATCTCAGGCGATAACTCAGGCAACCAGAAAATAGCTATGACGGCTCCTGTTATAACCCCGGAGAAGATCGCTATGACTGCCCCAGTTATCTCCGATTCAGGTTCGATGTCTTTCATAGTACCTTCGAAATACACGAGAGAGACGGTACCGAAACCCCTTGACTCAAGGATAAGCATAGTTGAAGTTCCTGCAAGAACGATGGCGGTCCTAAGATTCAGCGGCTGGGGTGAGGCAAAGACAGTCGCTGAAAAAAAGGGGAAACTTCTAGAGATCCTCACAAAGAATAATATCAGACCGAAGGGGGAACCTGTGCTAATGAGGTACAATTCTCCCTGGACACCCTGGTTCGCTAGGAGAAATGAGGTCGCCGTAGAGATCGAACCAGAGAATAGCAAATAACCTGAGAAGAAGGTCTTCTAAATGAACTTCTGAGAAGCTATTTTAACTTCTTATTGGAGACTCATAGTACGAAATTTTTCAGCTCGGCGTTTTAATGATTTTCAATGCTTCGTCTACATGTGCTTTCATATTGGTCTGTGAACTGAATACGTGGCGAATAATCCCCTCTCTGTCAATAATGAAGGTAACTCTTCCCGGCAGTAAGTAGCCTGAAACGCCGTATATTTTTTTAACCTTACTTTCTTTGTCGCTTAGAAGAGAGTAAGGGAGCAGGTATGTTTCTATGAATTTTTTGTGAGACTCTACGGTATCGCTGCTTATTCCGATGACTTCTGCACCGGCCTCGGTAAAATCTTCAAAAGCATCACGGAAGTGGCATACTTCCCTAGTGCATCCAGCTGAGAAGTCCTTTGGATAGAAGAACAATACAATGACTTTTCCTTTGAGAGATGAGAGTGAAACTGGTTTTCCATCTTGATCTGGCAGCGTAAAGTCTGGAGCGACTGCTCCGATGTTTACTTTAGTCATCTACTTATTGTTAGGTGACGAAAGAATATAAACGAACTTTAAGTCATTGTATCTATCTTCAAAAATTGTTAAACAAAAAAGGGTATAAGCTCTAATGGCGGAGACACATATGTATTCAATATGAAGTCTAATGGGAATCTGATCAGGTATGGGAACATTCTCGCCTACGTGATTGTTGTGATCGTTAACTCGATTGCGGGAGCTATAGGAATCAACGGACGCCAAACAGGCTCAATATCGGATACTTACGCGACTCTAATAGCGCCAGCGGGATATGTCTTTAGCATCTGGGGCGTAATCTACCTGCTTCTTCTAGGTTACGTCGCCTACCAGGTCTCAGCAAAGAGAAAGGATTCTCCATTCCAAGCTAAGATCGGGTATCTATTCATAATCAGCTGTATCGTCAATATCTGCTGGCTGTTATTATGGCATTATGAGATGATAGCCGCATCAGTCATCCTAATGCTGATCCTTTTCGCCTCTCTACTATTAATCTATACACGCCTTGGTATTGGCGTTATGAAGGTTGAGAGAAACGCGTGGCTGTTCGTACAGTTACCATTCAGCGTATATCTAGGCTGGATCACGGTTGCGACTATCGCTAATGTTGCAGCGGCACTCGTATCACTCGGACAAACAGAGCTAATCTTAGGTGCAGCCAACTGGACGATTCTGGTGATAGCCGTCGCGGTGCTCATCACGGGGATGGTGCTATGGACACGTAGAGACATAGCCTACGCTGTAGTCTTAATTTGGGCCCTCATCGGTGTATACGTGAAACAATCTAGCTTGACACCTCTAGTAGCTTATGCAGCTATAATAGGGGTAGTGGTTATTGCTTTAGTCGCGATCATAGTTACCCTTCGAGTCAGAAATAAATAAGGAACTATATATTACATTTACTTAAGATTTAACTGCTTAAAATATTAGCTTGTTTTTTCTCACTCAACAACAATCTTTCTTTTAAGAAATTTACCATTCTCTGGTCAATAAAAGCTGAGCAGTCTTTACACGTAAACCCGATCGCCTTCATCACCCAATATTTTGAACCTTGACCACCTGTCATCTGTTTATAAATATCATTTCCAAAAAATTTTCTCATACGATTTAACTGCGGCGGCTCCCCATCCATAGTCCAGTAATTACAGTATCTCTCTTCCCCAACAAATAGACAGTAAGCCGTGTTATGTGCGCCTCTAAAGGTTTGAATACTTGTATGAAGTTGATCTAACTCCGAGATATCAGACGAATAAGACACATTATTCACCTTAGAAGCGGCAATACCCGGTAAATATGAATTAGTCCTTACATCCTTCACACCCGTATATTTCGTGATAGCTCCCCAGAGACCATCTGTGAACCTTCCTAGACTCTGCTCCTTACCCGCTTTCCTAGCTGTGACATATTCATGACCGTTCACAGTTTTTACCCGAAAATACCAGCCGTCAGCAACCATGTTTTTTATGGTCTCTTCGTTAAATATTTTTTTTCCCAGAAGGATTTCCCCTAACGGGAAAAGATTTCTTCAGCTATTAAATATTTCCAACAGGTTATCCAGCAATTTTCCCGTAGTTTTCCCTTTACCTTCCCATTTGATTACTCCATTATCTAACTCACGATATTTCCCATGGCTTTCCCGTGGTTTTTCCCGTAGCTATTGGAATAACTCACCCAGAAGCTCAACCGTAATTCTATAGTTGCCATTTTCCCGTGGATGTACAAGGGAAAGCTTATCCTATATAGGCTAGCCTATCAATACCTATGAGTCATCTGGTTTGCCCACTCTGCGGGAAAAATGCCCCCTTATCCACTTTGAACCCTGATAATCTTGATTTAGACCTAAAAGTGGTCGGTTTTAGGGGTTTGGGGAGAGGCAAAGGCTTCGCAAAGGCTGAGGAGCATTCAGTACTCGGTGATGATGAAATATCGCCAATAATAGCTAGAAGAACTCTTCAACTTTGCCGTATGTTCATTGACGCAGGTGTACTGAGGAGCGCCGATGTCATTGAAGCATTAAGTACAGAGAAACTTAAGGACATCAAAAGTGAAGCAGATGTAACTGTACTTCAACCCGAGTTGATATATCCAACGGTTGCTGAATTATATTATATAAATCAGATAAATGAAATGAAGCATGAGTTAAAGAATAAGCATTATGAAATCAATAGATTAATCACTAAGATAAATGAGGATAATGAGAAATATGAGATTAATGCTCAAATTGACTATATTATAAAGAATGGTGTTGAGGTAGGTGGAACGGAGAATGTAGTGGTAGATAGTAATGGATGGTACCTTAAGATAAGCCCAGACTCTATGGTATTAAATATGTATCTCTATGAAGTAGTGCAGGAAATTCCTTTGCAGATAAAAGAGAGGCTGCTTCAACATGTGAATTCGGATAGTTTTCCGTTATGGTATAAATTCATGCTTGTAAAAGCTCCAAGAAAAAAAACAGTTTTTGAGGAGATGATGGAAGTTAATTCTAGAAGGGTTATCAAAAGTATAGATAAGGATGGGAAAATTAAGGAAGTAATAGTTGAAAGTATACCATATAAGTCGGAGAGTTTAAACTCGATATCCATGAAGAATTTGGAGGTTGTGGTATCTAAAGTGAAAGAGCTTCTTAAGGATCCTGAAAAAATGACGAAAATTCATGAAGAAAATTTTTGGAAGATGATAGATAAATTTAATATAAGATCATTAAAAAAATAATATGGTTGTATAGAAGAAAATATTATTAAAATGTTATCTAATTTAATGTAGTGTGAAGGAATACAACAATTTAAAATATATCTAATTACGAGATTAAACTTGAAAATGATTTATTTTTTCTAAGTACTCCAAATCATCTATTGAGCCAATCATCCTCTCGATATTTTCCCTTGGTAATAGTGGTGACGCTAACGCTCTGAATTTTTCCTTGATAAAGCTTGGAGATACTGGTTGCTTATCGTCTTCAAACATGTGGTAGTGGGCATCTTTGGTGAATATCTCCAGTCTTGTTCCAATCTTTGTTGGAAACATTCTATCTATCTCTGGGTCGGTGTAGACCTCTGTCTTCTCGCCTAGCTCGATGACTCTGGGATCCTTGAAGCAATCAAAGAATTCTCTCATGAAGACTTTACCCTCTACGAGAGCTATGGCGACGGCTACGGCTGCATGGTTCTGTGCATGCAGAGGCGTCTCAGCGACTTTAAGCTGGTTCTCAGCTGTGATGTGGTTTAGGCCGATCCTTATTTTCTCGATGTCTTCAGGTTTAATTCTGTGTTCTTTCTGGGTTTGAAGCGCGAGGCTTATCGGGGGGCAGAGTTCGTGGCAGCAGGCGTATGGTTTGAACTTGCATCCCAGTATCTTGTACTCGGTTCCAAGGCCCTCTGTAAGCCTTGAGAGGTCGAACTTGTCAGCGTGTGTGGCCAGTAAACCGTATTTTCCCTCGAAGATGGTTGAAGGCCCGGTGTAGCCTTTCTGTGCTAGGAGTACCGCGAGAACGCCGTTCATCGCTGCCTTACCTGCGTGAAGCCTCTTACTCATGTCTCCACTTGTTAACCACTCATCGAGGCCAGCAGCCTGGATACCCGCTAACCCGAAAGCGTTCACCATCTGATCCTCGCTTAATCCGAAGACCTTTCCGGCCGCTGCGGCTGCACCGATCGTTCCAACTACCCCAGTTGCGTGAAATCCTCTATCTCTGAGTCCCGGATAAACCGCCGAGTCGACCCGGCAATTAACTTCGTATCCAGCTACAATCGCGCTGATTAACTCCTTCCCGCTAACACTTTCGGTTTCTGCAGCGGCGTAGGCAGCTGGAATAATACATGACCCGGGGTGCGCCCAGCTTGGTCTAGCACCTGAATCATCAGCGTCTATGCCATGAGCCATAGTGCCATTCGCTAGAGCAGCCATAATTGCTGGATGTTTCCCGTCAACACCCATCACCGTGGCTTGAGGCTCTCCCTTGATCTGCTTGACAACCTCGATAACCATCTGAGACCAGGGCATCTCGTAAGCTCCGAAAATGTTGCCTAATGAGTCAAGGAGATGCAGTTTCGCTTTCTCAACTACCTCCTTTTTCAAGTCTCCATATCTGAGGCTGACCACATACTTTGCGAGAATCCTGGAATAATCATCCATGATAAATACCTACTTCATCAGATGCTTCAGGAATTATATCCTTTTTTTTATTTGATCACTAAAAAATTCAAGTCGCGTGCGCATGCGTCTCATTGTTAACTAGAATAAATATATAAAAAGGAATTTAAGGTATATTCTAGATGAATGTTTCAGGTTCCCTTCGTTTACTGTATTCGGTGTGAAGCCAGACAGCAGCTTTCTTAACCCCTTCGTTTGTCCAGACTCTAGCTCCTGTCGGGCAGGCTTTGACGCAGGCTGAACATGCAGTGCAACTCTCCTTCACTGTCTCAACCTTATCCGAGATTTTGATGGCTTTAGTTGGACATACTTTCTCGCATGCACCACAGAGAGTGCAGGTTTCTGGTATCGTCTCGGGGAAACGTGGAACTGATGGGTTTCTGTCTTTGTAGGGTCTATTACCGGGGATATTCACTTCGGCTTTGACATTGCTACTTAGTTTATTCTTTACCTGTTCTCCAAACCTCATCGCTTTTTCTAGGTCTTCAGAGTCTGGGCGTCCTGGTGCGATGGGTGTCGTTTTATTTGAAAAGCTGTGCTCCCCGATGAATGCAGCTCCTGCGATCGTCTTGAATCTCTGTTCAGTTGTGATATCTTTGAGTTCTATAAGCGCGTCCTCGATTGCTCTATTCCCGTAGACTGCTATTATGACTGCAGGTGTCCCGTTCCCCTTTACTTTTCTCAGCCTCTGTGCTGCAACGATTGGGACTCGTCCGCCGTATACGGGAACTCCGAAAACAGCTAAAGAATCCGCGGGAATAATATAATTCTTAGATGCTGAGTCAAAGGAAGTAAGGTCGATATGCTCAAAATCCGTGGCTCCAAGACCCTTCGCAACACTCTCAACAGTCTTTTTCGAGGTGCCTGTCGGCGAATAATAGATGAGGTTAATTTTACTAAGCTTCATGGGTGCAAAGAGATACGTTGAGTTACATTAACTAATCGTCTTTGTGCCTAATGGATGAGAGATTCATCGCTGAATGATTATTCATGAGTAAAGATTTCTGGAATTTGCTATTTAATAAAACATTATTTCTGATTCAGCAGGTGACGATAAACTTTTTTTAAAAAACGTTACGTGAATAATCATATGAAAAATATCAGCCCAATAAGAGAAAATTGTTTAACCCCTAGATATTTATAATCATAACCATGAGACAGAAGTATCGTGTCACAAATGAACATAAAGCATCGTTTTCATACTCTATGAAGGCTATTGAAGGTGATCAGGTAGATGTGGGGAGAGAGGATCCTGAAATGCCGGGATGGTTCTGGTGCAAAGATTCAAGAGGTGTAGAGATGTGGGTTCCTTCAAATCATCTAGAAATCAATGAAGCTATAGGTATATTCAATCAGGACTATAATTCGGTTGAGCTTAACGCTAAAGTTGGCGATATAGTTCAGTATATTGGGGAGGCACTGGGATGGGTTGAGTGCCTCGATAATATGTGGCGTTATGGTTGGATACCGAAAGACAAGCTGGTAAGCATCAAGTAAACTCCACTGAAAACTCTCGACTATTAGGAGCCTAGTTATTGGCTTCGATTTAAATTCTAGATTATTGTCTAACTTATCTATGTCGTCAAAGTATCATCTCCGAAGAATCGATCGTGGGATCAAAGATGACAAGATCTTGAAGAAAATATTGGAGAAAACAACCCATATCGCTCTTGCGATGGCTAATGTGGATGAACCATACATTGTTCCTCTGAATCACTACTATGATGCGGAGGAGAACTGCGTCTATTTTCATGGCGCGGGTATTGGCAAGAAAGTTGAGTTCATGAAGAGAAATCCTCTAGTTTGGGGGTTAGCGGTCATCGATCATGGGTTTGGTGGAGGTCAATGTGAGAACTTGTATGCTTCTGTAGTCTTTTCTGGTCGCGTAACCTTTCTTGAGGATAAGGAATCTCGGATTATTGTTCTTAAGAAGCAGATTGTTAAGGAATCCGGGGATAAAGAGGCTATGTTGAAGAAGCTTGATATGGCTTCAACTTCACCTGGGTTCTCTAATACATTGGTTTGTAGAGTCGATATTGAGTCGATGACGGGTAAAAGGTCCACTTTGTGGACAGAGGATGTTATTTTAAAGATGCTGGATAAAGAATGAGTTTGTAACTCATTCGATTAAATCAAGTTGTTCATCAGGCCAGCAGGATAAGAATTAAAGTGCGATAGAGACAATGATGACCTTACGCGCTGCTGAAGGGCGATTAGCTCTTTAGCTCTTTAGCTCTATCCTCAACCTTCTTCAACAGGATCAGAATTTCCGCATGTGAAGAAAATATTGGAGAAAACAACCAATATCGCTCTTACGATGGCTAATGTGGATGAGGCAATCAATTGTATCTCTGAATCGCTACCATTATGCAGAAGAGAACTGTGTCCATTTTCATGACGCGGCACGTACGCGAAAGAACTGCGATTAGATAAGTTGCTTTAATTATTTCTCAATATACTTGAGGTTGGCGTTTATCGTTATATATCCTCTAGCTCCACCTATATTACTATATAGTTTACTTTATCCATATTTACTATATCGATTAAGTATATAGGAGTGTAAGGTGTTTATTATTTCGAACAACATGAGTGCAATCGAAATAATGTTTTTGACAGAATATGTTAAAGCAAAAGAGTCCATATGCAATAGAGATGACTATGAATCAAATAAAGAACAGAAATTAGAAAAATCTATTCACAAAAGAAAATCCTACAAACATAACACAACAAAAATTATTAACATTTTAGACCTAATGCTTGCCGATTATTTAAATAGACTTGAAGAACACGGCCCTTCATATATTGAAACTGACTTGGGATTGTAAAAAAAATCTTCTTAAAAATACCCTTTATCCAATTTTTTTAACAGTGAGCGCGGTATTCTTAACAGGTATTGATATAAAATTATTGATTAGATAATTTGATTATTTTGTGTGCTTTCAATGGATCTCTTAACTCAAGTAAACTAACTCCTACACCATGACAAGTCACCTATTGACCTACAGTCGCGCGCGCGGAGAGAGAGTCCATTTCTATTCCACAAATATTATGAGAGCTTAGAAGACTGATCAGTGCTTCGGGGAGGATTTGACTTCCCGCGGCATCAACCCACGCGCGTTTATAGTCTCAGTATACATAGGGTATGAGTCGTCTAGTTTTCCTCATGTAAGCCTTGTACTCGTCACCGAACTCGTCCACCAGCATCTGCTCCTCGAAGAGCAGCCTGTTTTTGATTACAGCAAAGTAGACAGCGGTCACAACTACCAGCACAATAATGCTTCTTAAAGCAATGTAGAGTCCCACTATACCTACTAAACCCCCACCATAAATCGGGTGCCTGATCAATCCATAGATGCCATCAGTCACGAGTCTATGATTCTTTTCGATGTGTAATATACCAGACCCAAACCTACCTAACTGTGCTCTACCAACCACGGTTATGGTACCGCCCGCTATCAGCAGTAAGATCCCGGAAATTGATACCTGTGGGTTGTCCCAGGTGGGCAGAAGCTGGATTATCGCCGTTCGCTCTTTTAAGGCGGCTACTATCAATAGTGGATTCAACAGGAAGAGTCCCAAAATCGTATAGGTATATGTTGGGTTTTTCTCCAAGTCTCCGCGTATTTTCTCGCTGAATGGGCGGAAGAAGGTATCTAGTATGCCGATGATGTAGGAGACTAATATGGCTGTCAGCATTAAACTGAGTTTTTGGTCGGTGAACAGCTCGGGGATAAGCCATAGGTACCACACCTGTGGGTAGACTAGGTACCAGCCAACCACATACAGGGTCTTTCGGATGAGTGTATTCAATGTCTGCCCCAGGAAAAATGGTTTTTCAATGTATACTTAAAGCGTTTCCGTAGAAGAAGCTTTACGCGCACGCGCGCGCGTGATTTTGAAGAGAATGTAAACTACTATGTGCGCGACGTTTAGCTCACTGGCTCGTGGTATTGAAAGCCTAAAACATTTCATACCTGAGAATATTGGGGCTTCTTCGGCCCCTTAGGTGTTGGCAGTAGCTCCCAAAGGAAAAAGGAGCAGTTAAAGCAAATCAACTAGATAATTTAAGGCGATTCGACATAGAATATAGAGAAAAACATAAGTAAGGAAAACTATTGGGGTTGCTATAATAAAGGAATCTATCCCAAGCTAGCCTGTCCCTAAAATGATTCACGATGTTTTTAATAGGTTTAATTCCGCGGGCGCCTCACTTCCAATGGGCGTCTTCCAATATTTATAATGGCAAAATTCTGCGGAACAACTCAACGAAGACTCTGATAATCGTCGGCATGATAATCAGGCCAGCAAGCTTACCAACGAAATCCATGTCAACTCGCGCGCGCGGTCTTTATCTTCAAGTTTTGTTTCGGATAATTTAGTAAGGATTTCAGCGCCTAAAACTTATACTCTAACTCTCTTTCCTTTATTATACATTGCGCGAGCTATGCTTCTGTAATTGCGTCGCTTACCGTCATATTCAGAACTGACTCTGCTATGTCTGCCCCATATTCTGCGGTTCGTACTATACTCTCAACTATGAGCCTGAGCAGAGGAACATCCTCAACTGGCGCTAATTTCACTATCCTGTGAATGATTTCGTCCTCCATCCCCCGCGTTTCTTCAGCAGAGTACAATACATTATCTGCGGCAGCATAATCTTCGTTCATTAGAGACTCAATAGCTGATTCAAAGACCTCGATAGCTGATTGACTGACCTTATTGAGTTCCTTGATTATTTCTTCATTTATAGGAACAAGATTAAGGGCAAGTCGGTTATCAGCAATATTGGTCGCATGGTCCGCCATACGCTCAACTGATTTTGTTACAAGTCTATAACCTAGACACTGTTGGAGATTAGCTACTCCACCCTTCTTTAGCACAATTGGTTCCGTTATAGCAACGTTTAGCAGCCTCATAACGTAGAAGTTGAAACGGTCAACCTCGTCATCCATATTAAGAATCTCCTTTGCGATTCTAGGATTTTCGTCGCTCAGAGTTTGAACCGCATCTTTATGCATTGAGACAGAGATAATTGACATCCGTCTAAGTGCATCTTTAACTTTAAGTTCCGTATAGCTTAGTAAAATCTGTAATGTAAGTTCGTTCGGGAGATCACTCAATATTTCAGTTCCCACAAGCTTTTTTCTAACGAACCCTTTTATCGAGAAACGTGTCTCCATATCAATTCGCTTTTCTGTTGATTTTATCTGAATGATGTTATATCCCCTTAAGTATGAAGAAATAAGGTGGCGAATAACACTTTCAGGCTTATCTCCTTTCTTTATTAGGATTACAGCCTTTTTGATTTTTTCAGGAGAGGAAAAATCTCTTGATCGAATTGTCAAGGACATGTCACTACCCTTATTGACACTTACAACGCTGCCTTTTCCAAGACCCATTTGGTCTACCCAGTTTTTAGGTAATGAAATTATATAGGTTGAACCACCTGTTAACTGTATTTTTCTTAATTCTTCATTATTTTCGCTGATAGACATATTCTTTTAAACCTTACTCTAGTTATCAATTATATGATACCACTTCCTTTTTACGTTATCCTATATAGAAAAAAGAGTAAAATATATCTATACTTTCTATATATATAATCGCGCGAGCATTACAGTTATCACATGAAAATATTTTAGTGATAAAATCATTTTGAGGTAGTCGCGTACCTTTTTTACTTAATTAATCAGAGAAAATCCTTTTGGTCGAATAAGCGACAGATCATTGTTCTTAATCAGGCTTCCATGTCGCGGGTTCAGTTTTCGGTTAAGAAATAATGTAAGTTGAGCTTCCGTTTAGCTGAGCTTTTCGTTTCTCGCGCGCACGTCTTTTTCATTTTTTATCGAAGAGAAAGTCTCTTTCCAGTGTAGGCATAAGTTAATGACTCTGCAATATAGCTTGCATGATCAGAAATTCTCTCAAGGTATCTTATTGTTAATAGGTAAGCTATAACTGTTTTAGGATCAGCTTTTTTCGCTTCAGCAAGAGCTTTTAGGTTATACAAGTATAAATCGT
>JBFYNP010000033.1:0-17240 GCA_041304325.1 Candidatus Bathyarchaeota archaeon | reverse complement strand
TACCCTCCGCGAGAACATCTCCAATTCCCTCCCGATATGCAATCATTCGCGTGAGCTTATCGAAAGCATCTACGTCACCCCACTTGATCTCGAATCCGATGTCCTCTTTGGTTAGGATCCCCCGCTGGTAGAGCTCAGCAGCTAAGCCAACGGTATTTGCCCCGTTGATACCGCTATGACCAAGCTGATCCGCGCGCGCGGTTTAGGCATTGGATCACCGGATTATGAGCTAGGATATCTCTTGGTCAGAATAAGGTTATTCCTGGCGAAGATTGAAGCTAGTAAGGAATCCGAGCTGTGAGTAGAGCTACAAGGTTTAGACCCTTCTTAATACGCTTCTCTTTAATGTAGTTTTGAATTGCAACCAGCGAGGCAGCTGAGGCTGGGAGTACACTGAGTCCTTCCTCCTTCAGCAAGTTATTCGACATAGCAAGCATCTCGGAATCCTTGACATATGTAGCATATCCATTGCTTTCCCATACTGCGTCCAGAGCTTCCTGTCCATCTAGACATATCCATGAAACCATGGGCTCATTGAGTTCGGTCTCAACGACTTCTTCTGGGCGAAGTTGAATGATTTTCTTTCGTTTCTCTAAAACGCATTTGACAACTGGGTTACCTCCAGGTGTACCTACAGCGATCATTGCAGGGAGTTTGGAGATTTTTCCCTCCTTCTTGAGCATCTTGAAACCGTGGTGAAGACCTGCTAGGGTGGTACCATTTCCTACAGGTGTAGCCACCGCATCGGGAGCACCACCGAGTTTCTCATAGATCTCGAAGCTGAGTGTAGCGTAAGCTTCAATGCTCAGAGTTTTCCCAGGTTCAGTGCCGGGATTAGCGTCGAACCACCCCTTTCTTTTCGCTTCCTCAGAACTCAAAGCAACGACTTCCTCATAGGTTCCTTTAGCGCGGTGTATAATGCCGCCTTGCCGCTCCATCTCAATTATCCGAGGTGTGTGATAATGATCAGGAATGTATACGTGAGGTTTCACACCGAAGAGAGGCGCGAGACGAACGAAGGCGGCACCGAAGTTACCACAACTCCCGATTACCACCTCTTTATAATTTAGGCGCTTCGCCTCCTTCAGACAGACAAAAGCTGCGCGATCCTTCATTGTTCCACTAGGATTTCCTGCTTCAAATTTCAGGTACAAGTTGTCGTAATCAAGCAATTTTTCCATGTTGCATGAATGATGAAAAATAGTTCCACCTATCCCGCAACTAATTAATTCATCTTGTAAGTTTGCTATCAATATCTGAGTCTAACCCAATGGTAAGGGATATTAACATGCTTTAATCATTATCGCATTCGGAGAATATCCACTAGGTAGCAATGAAGTGTCTAGCCTCTCTATTGAAGCGAGACAAACGGAATCGGGTTTTGAGATCCAATTACGTGGTACGAGATATGCCGTAAAGTATCCAAATGGCTTCTGGAAAAATTATCCCCAGGAGGCGAAGGATGTACTTTTTGACAATCTTGTATATGCGGAAACAATCCATCTCCCGCTTACACTCAGGAAGAACGAGATCAGGTATAACACCTCAGCCCCGTACTTCCAGCCCCATTTCTTCCAGAACCTAATTATGGACCTTCCAAGTTGCGCTGATGTTGATGGCACGAGCACATCAGCGCTTATCAGGGATGCAATGAATTTAAAGGTAAAATTCAAGGATCATGAAATCAAGGTTCCGAACTATGCTCAGCAGAGCCGGGAAGATAGCAGCGTAGTTGGGTTAAGCTTTGGAAAGGACAGCCTCCTAACCTGGGCTGTATGTAAAGAGCTTGGACTTAACCCTCAAGCCTGCTACATTGTTGAGCCTCTACTCATTTACGAGGAGAAGCATAAAGACGTTCTAGCAAAGGCGTGGGAAAAAGAGTTCAACGTAAAACTGAACAAGATCCTCCACACTACAGGACACCTTAGAGATGGTATCCGTCTAGGCGTCGGCAAAACAGAGTTAGGCTGGGGCCTACAAAACACAGAGTACGCGATGATGATCTTGCCTATCGCACATCAGTTCCAAAGCAGGTACATCCTCTTTGGAAACGAACAAAGCTGCGCCGAGTACTATTATGATAGAGAAGGCTACGTATGTTACCCAGCGTTTGACCAGACTCATCGCTGGACCATAAACATTGATCTCATCACCAACCAACTTACCAAAGGCGGGGTTCATACAATGAGTGTAATCGAACCCCTCAACGACATCGCTGTTGTATACGCACTCTATAAGAGGTATCCAGAGGTCGCCAAATATCATATGAGCTGCTTCGTCGACACCGAAACGGGTCGCGATACAAGATGGTGCATGAGCTGCAGCGTTTGCAGCAAAATGTATCTCCTAATCAGAGCTTGTGGGTTCGACCCAGCCACAGTAGGAATAACTCGAAACATGCTCACAACAGATTGTAAGGAGTACTTTAGCCTGTTTGGTGGAAGCGATGTGAACACCTACGCACTCACAGGACGCGGACGCGATGAACAGCTATTCGCCTTCTATCTTGCATGGAAAAATGGTGATCAGAGCCCACTGGTTCAAGAATTCGAGAAAAGGTTCCTGGAAGAGGCAAAAGGCCGTGAAGACGAACTCTATAAAACATTCTTTGGCATTCACGAAGCTATCACTATGCCAAAACACATCCATGAGAAAGTAGATAGCATCTATAAGGAGGTCCTTTCGGACGTCCCATAAAAAAATGAAAAAACTTTTAGTAGCATTTGTATGCAACACACGTTTAAATAAAGGCGAGTTTCATGTTGAATATGAGCCGGAGCACACAATTGAACTTGTGAAGCATGCTATCGAAGCCGCTGGTTGGGAGTACATGCAAATAGAAGCGGACGAGTCATGTTTCAGCAGTCTCCAGAAGAACCATCCGGACATAGTCTTCAACAGGGCTGAAGGAATTCGCGGTGAAAGCCGAGAGAGCCATATTCCCAGTTTCTGCGAGATGCTTGGTGTACCTTATGTTGGCGCAGGTGTAATGGCCACCGCCGTCTGCTTAGATAAACCGACAACCAAAAAGATCCTTGAATTCCACGGCGTTAAGACAGCGCCGTTTATGGTATTTAACACCAAAGACGATAAAATTAACCCTAAGCTAAGATGGCCACTTATACTCAAACCCAGCCATGAAGGCTCTAGTATAGGCATCAATGAGGATAACGTGGTGAAAGACGAGAAGGCACTCCGAAAAAAGCTCACGGAGATGTTCAAGGATTATAGTCAGTCTGTGCTCGCAGAGGAGTTTATTGATGGTCGCGAATTCAGCGTTGGCTTCTATGGCAACTATCTTCAAGGAGAAACTCCGAAGCTACTCCCAGTATTCGAAGTCGACTTCAGCAAATTTGATCCTAAACTTGGACGAGTCCTCGGCCAAAGAGCAAAAACCATCTACGATACCTCAGCCAACTACATTTGCCCCGCTAATCTTTCAGAGAAACTAAAAAAGGAAATCGAGGAAACAACTCTAAAAATTGCAAAGATCCTTGAAAGCAAAGACTGGGGACGTTGTGACTATAGATACAATGATGATGGGGAGCTATACTTCCTCGAGATAAACCCACTTCCAGGCATTGATTTCGATACAGTAAAAGATGACTTTAGCTTTTATCCATATATGTGGATGAAGGGCGGATACTCCTTCGATGAGATGATCCGGCTTATCATTAGCGCAGCTCTTAAACGGTATGGACTGAGCTAAGTTATCTATGAGCATGGAACCCCCATTTTTCGAGGAGGCTCTCCGAGCCGCAGAAGCAAAGATCGCTAGAGTTGCTGGAGCGGATGCGAAGATAAGTGTGGAGATTGCTCTCTACGAGAAACTCATGGATATACTTGAGCTTATGGACACTCATATGTTTCGTGAAGAACTCAGATATTCACGTGCAGAGTTCAAGGAAAAAGGTGATATGAGCAATTTTGCTCTTTTACTATGCGAAGTTGAAAAACGCCCAGCCAGCTTCCTCTTCGGTTACTCTGACCCGAAAGTAGAGGGCGGTTTTTACCTTGACACATTAGCAACTCTCATCGAAGGAAAGGGAATAGGGAGCACACTAATTGCATTATTGATGGTCTACGTCTGGGAGACAGGGTATAACACATTATCGCTAAACACTGAGGAGAATGATGAAAAAGGGCGTCCTCTTCGACGGTTCTACGAGGCTTTGGGGTTCAGGTACTTAGGCACGGACCCCAAGGAGGGGGACCTAATGCGAATTATCCTTTCTCCAGAGCATGTAAACGCTGTATTCAAAAAGTATATTCTCGGTCAGAGAAGCACAATGCCACCAGTTAACGGATAGCAAAACTTTATACCATCTTCATCTGTCTCTCGTAATATGCTATATTTTTCATATGGCTCTTTTCTCGATTCCGAGACTCTGAAAAAGCACTGCCCAAACGCTAAATATGTTTGCAGAGCAGTGCTCCCTAATTGGGAGCTCCAGTTCAATTTTCTGTCAAGCAGTTACAAAGGGGGTGGAGTTACAGGAATAGAACCCGCTGTCGCAAAGCTTGTTCGAGGAGTTGTCTACGAGGTCTCTGATACAGAGATGCTACGTCTCGACCAAATTGAAGGAATACCTGAAGGAATATACTATCGTCAAACCATCCTTGTGGTTAACGATGAAGGAAAAGTGCTTCCAGCAGGGACTTACAGAACTACGAATCCGAGAGGCCCTTACAAGCCCATCAAACGTTATCTTTCACTCATGATTAAAGGCGCAAAAGAACACCAACTCGACCTAGAGTACATTAAAAAACTTGAAGCCATCGATACCGCAGATTAATAAATTGCTCGATTTCTCAACATCACTTCGTACCTATTCACTTATTTTATAAGCGAAAAGTTGCAGATTAATCGATTCTAGAAGTTTCGTTTGATTCGAAGAAGAGAAAGCACAATGCTTGTAGGAATACAAGTAGAATCTGATACTTGTTGAAGAAAACGTTAAAATTTCTCAGAGATAGCTAAAGCCATCTGGTCTGTTTTTGCCTTCCCACCAACATCTGGGGTAACAGTTTTCCCTTCCTTAAGGACCTTAATGATTGCAGCTTCCAGCTGTTTCGCAGCCTCCTTCTCACCAAGCCAATCAAGCATCATCGCCGCGCTGAGAAGCGTAGCTGAGGGGTTAGCGATATTCTTCCCTGCGATATCCGGCGCGGATCCGTGAACGGGTTCGAATATAGACACTTTATCTCCAATATTAGCACTCGGAGCTAGGCCAAGGCCTCCAACAAGACCAGCGATCTCATCACTGAGAATATCTCCGAACATGTTCGTCGTCACGATAACATCAAACTGCTCAGGAACAAGTACTAGCTTCATGGCACAGGCGTCTACAATCGCCTCGTCATAAACGATATCTGGATATTTTTTAGCGATCTTACGGCTGGCCTCAAGGAAAATGCCATCTGTGATGTCAAGGACGTTCGCCTTATGAACTGCGGTGACTTTTTTTCGACCGTTAGCTTTAGCCCACTCGAAGGCGTACTTTACAATCTTTTCACTTGCTTCCCGTGTGATTATCCGGAGGTTAACCCCCCAACCGTCACCCTGGTAGCCAACCATCTTGTAAAGGCACTCAGTATTCTCACGGACGATCATAATATCGAGGTTCGGCTTGAGAGCTTTCACCCCAGGATAAGCTTTAGCGGGGCGTAAGTTTGCGTAACAATTATACATCTGTCTAAGGGGGAGAATGACCTCCTTCGCCGTGTTACCGACAGCGATGAACAGGGTTGCATCTGCTTTTCGAACACCTTCCACAGTCTCAGGAGGCATGGCTACGCCTGTCTTAGCTTTATACTCATCTCCAGCATTGTAATCACTCCACTCTAAATTGAAGTCTCCTCGCTTCTTCGCGAGGGCATTAAGCACTATTTTAGCGGCAGCCATACACTCAAGACCTATACCGTCTCCAGGTATCGCAGCAATCTTGTAGGTTTTCATCACCATTCATCCACCTTACTCAGGTACGGGACAAGCCCGCCTGCATTGAGGACTTCTAGCATGAAGGGAGGCAGGGACGTGAACTTTAGCTTTGTCCCCTGCGTGACATTTGTGACTATTCCATTTCCAAGGTCAAGCTCTAGATGATCCTCTTGCTTTACAGCCAGTGTGATTCCTTGGCACTCAACGGCAGGGAGACCGATATTAACGGCGTTTCTATAGAATATGCGGGCGTAGCTCTCAGCTACGACACATCCGATCCCAGCATATTTTAAAGCTAGGGGAGCATGCTCCCGGCTTGACCCACATCCGAAGTTTGTTCCGCCAATGATGACGTCTCCTTTTTGGACATTGTTGATGAAGGTGGGGTCAATCCCCTCCATTGCGTGCTTAGCCATCTCTCGAGGGTCCGTGAGCTCCATGTATCTACCTGGGATGATGTAATCTGTGTTGACGTTGTCTCCATACTTCCAGACTCGGCCTAAAACTTTCATGATCATACCTCCCTCGGGTCCGTTATGTGACCGGTAATTGCGGAAGCAGCAGCAACGAGTGGTGAGCAGAGGTACACGTTTGCTTCAGGGCTTCCCTGTCGACCTCTAAAGTTCCTATTGCTCGTTGAGAGACCAACCTCTCCGGGGGCGAGGATTCCTATGCTTCCACCGAAGCATGCAGCGCAGCTTGGGTTGCTGACTGTCGCGCCAGCCTCCATCAGGTCATGGAGAATTCCTTTTGCTTCAGCTTCAAAATAGACGCGTTTAGATGCAGGCACAACGAGCATCCTGATGCTGGAGGCGATTTTTTGGCCTTTGAGTATGCTATGAGCCATCTCAAGATCCTCTAGTCGACCATTTGTGCATGAGCCAAGGAAAACCTGGTTGACTTTAACATCAGCGACCTCGCTAACAGGTTTGACGTTGTCAACGTTATGTGGACAGGCTATCTGGGGCTCAAGCTCAGCGGAATCGATCACCAAGACGCGTTTATACTTTGCATCTTCATCGGCTAATATGGGAAGATAATTGTCATCGGTTATCCCATGGAGCCAATCGTAAATCTTCTTATCTGGTTCGCAGATACCAGCCTTCCCGCCGACTTCAATCGCCATATTACAGAGGGTCATTCTGCTCGAAACGCTCATTTCAGAGACGGTTTCGCCTGTGAATTCAAGTGACATGTAGGTAGCACCATCGACACCAAGCGTTTTTGCGATGTTAAGGATGACATCTTTGCTTGTGATGTACTTTGGCATCGAGCCTTTAATCTCCACCTTAATGGTTTCAGGAACCTTGAACCAGAGCTTACCAAACGCCATTGTGGCACCAGCATCTGTGCTACCTACACCGGTGGCGAATGCTCCGAAAGCACCATATGTACATGTATGGCTGTCCGCTCCTACTATAAGGCTGCCAGGCTTTACAAGTCCTGATTCAGGTAAGAGTTGATGACATACACCTTCGCCGACATCGTAATGGTGAGTAATGCCTTGCTCAACGCTAAACTCGCGGAGGGTTTTATGGACCTTTGCACTTTGGATTGTGCACGCCGGGGCAACGTGGTCTAGAACCACAGCGATTTTAGTTGGATCCCAGACTCGCTTACGCCCCATGTCTCGAAGTGCTTGGACTGCGAGAACCCCGGTGGCATCGTTAATCATGCAAGCATCTACACGAGCCTTAACAAGCTCCCCAGCGTTGACAGTTTCAACACCGCTGGCATTGGCTAGTATCTTCTCAGAAATAGTGTAACCTGTCACTGTTGTTTCCTCTTACTCATACTACTGAAGACATTAACGCCTTTGAGGTAGGCATCGACAGATGCGAGAACTATGTCCTCGTTGATTCCTCGACTTGAAACCAGTTTTTCTCCCTGCCGAAGATTGATCACTACCTCGACTCGAGCATCTGTTCCCCCCGTGATGGCTTCTACGTGATAGACATCAAGGTGAACTCGCTGCTCAGGGTGAATTGCTTTGTTAATGGCGTTTATTGTTGCATCAACTGGGCCGTTCCCTGTTGCAGCTTCAACGACTGTATGACCGTTCTGCCTGAGCTTTACAGATGCAGTTGGTGTAATCTTATTTCCTGTAGTAACTATGAACTCGTCAATAATGAGGGGCTTCTCAGCCTGGTTTCCTGTAACCTCTTCGGCTATCTCGTATAGGTCAGTGTCACTGATTTGAGCGCCGTTATCTCCAAGTCTCTTAACCTTCGTATATATTGTATCGAACTGCTCTTTTGACGGTGTAAAACCCATTTCTATGAGACTTTTACCTAACCCCGCAGAGCCACTATGTTTACCTGTGACGATCTTTCGAACAGCTCCCACCATTGAGGGATCGATGATCTCGTAAGTTGAAGGATCCTTGAGAATTGCGTGCGTATGAATCCCCGATTCGTGAGCGAAAGCATTTGCTCCAACGATTGCCTTGTTAACTTGAACAAGTATGCCGGTGGTTCTACTGACGACCTGGCTTGCTTCCTGAAGATTCTTGAGGTTGATACCTGAGTCTATTCCATACAAGAGTTTTAAGGATACAGCCATCTCTTCCAAACTCGCGTTTCCAGCTCGTTCCCCAAGTCCATTCACGGTACCATGGAAATGAGATGCTCCAGCAGCTACTGCAGCGAGGCTGTTCGCGATAGCTAGTCCAAAGTCGTTGTGACAATGGACACCAAGTATGAGTTTAGGGAATTCCCGATGAATAGCTCCGTAGTATTCGTATGAGAGCTCAGGTGTTAAGGTCCCAACTGTATCACAGGGAGTCACTCTGTCAACTCCTGCTTCAATGGCCCTCTGGATAACCTGCTTAAGGTAGTCAAACTCGGTGCGACTTCCATCCTCCAGACATATCTCCACTTTGACACCGCGGCTTTTTGCATAAGTGACCACATCTGTAGTGATTTCAAGTACCTGCTCACGGGTTTTATCCAGTTTCTTCTGGATATGGAGATCGGAGGTCGGGATGATTATGTTAACTGAGTCGACGCCAGCCTCAATTGCAGCATCAATGTCTTTCCTTACACTACGTGTTGCACTGCAGATCTCAGCGTTAAGACCGGCTTCAGAAATCATCTTGATCGCCTCCTTCTCTCCAGGTGAAATGCATGCAAAACCAGCCTCAATCACCTTAACTCCTAACCCATCGATAGCTCGTGCCATTATGAGCTTCTTCTCAGGTGTTAAGCTAATACCGGGAGTTTGCTCTCCATCTCTTAGAGTTGTGTCGAAAAAGGTAACAGACTGTGGCTTGTTAGATAATAAAACGATACCCCATTTTGTCACTCTCGCTTACACGATACCGAGGTCAGCCCTTTTAAATGTGACGAATAAATGCAAAGAGGACGCTTATTTCTTGTAACATTAGGGTTTACCGAAATAGCTGTGTTTAGATGAAAGGGTGTACAATCTGACTACAACAAAAAACATATTTAAATTCATCATATTTACATATTATTTTAGATGACGAAAACCGAGGACACATTGGAGAGACTTGTCTCATGTGGAAAATGTAGCTGCACAAACGTGAAAGAGTATGCTGAGGAGCTAATCCAATTAGCCAAGAATAACGCTAACAGGGAGGAAGCGAAGAAGAGAGGCAGATTCTTCAAGGCTCTCGGAGACGAGACTAGACAGAGAATGCTCAACCTGCTCTCTATCAAAGAGTTATGCGTATGTGAGATAATGACCGCTCTTATCATGACACAACCAACTACAAGCCATCACCTGAAGATTCTAGAGGATGCTGATTTAATCCAAAGTAGGAAAGAGGGTAAGTGGGTATTCTACGGAGTTAAAGATAGACAGAAGGTTTCAGCCCTTATAGAATCATCCATATGAAATAATTTCTTTTTAACTAGGTTTTCTCATCTAGCTCTTTTATTAAAGCCTCGATTCTGTTCTTAATTTCTTCTCGAATCTTTCTTACTTCATATAATATCTTATCTTTGGGGTCCTCGAGATCCCAATCACGTAGCTCATTCGGCACAATTGGGCAAGTATCCTCGCCACACCCCATCGTGATAGCTATTTCAGCCTCCATAATCATTTCTTTATTAAGTTTCTTAGGCTTCTTGCCACCGATGTCGATACCGACTTCTTTCATCGCTTCAACTGCGATTGGGTTAACCTGCGACGCAGGGTTACTACCAGCGCTTATCCCTTTGTGACGGCCTTCACTCATCTTGTTAAAGAATGCCTCCGCCATCTGGCTACGGCCTGCGTTATGAACACAGATGAAAAGCACGGTTACCATGAATGATATTAATTAAATGAACGTGAAAAACCTTACCGATAAACTGTGACGCTTCAACCTATTGAAATGAAGATCATTCCTACTTTTTAGTAAAATGACTCCAAACTACAATTATGTACATATTTAAATACTTTGATTTGTTAATTCCGGTTATCCATAAACCCTTAACAAGTTGATTAAATGTCTGAGAAAGAAGCTAAGCTAGGAATAATCGAAAAGTACCTTACCGTATGGATTGTAGCATGTATAGCAATTGGTCTCCTTATAGGTAATTATGCACCAGACGTAGGAGAATATCTTGAGTCACTCAAATTCGCACAGATCTCCATACCCATAGGAATACTACTTTTCTTCATGATGTACCCCACAGTTCTTGGTATCGCATTCAGTGACGTCAAGAAAGCAGCGATGAGACCAAAACCCATAATGTTTGCAGTCTTTGCGAACTGGATAATCGCCCCTGCATTAATGACGTTCCTAGCTAACATCTTCCTCGCTGGACACCCCGACTACATAGCCGGAGTCATACTGTTGGGACTATCCCCCTGTACCGCAATGGTCATGTGGTGGATGCTCCTCGCCAAAGGGGACATGGCCCAGGGCCTCATCAACACCGCCGTTAACGCGACGTTGATGATCATACTCTATGCCCCGATGGCTGCGTTCTACCTCGGAGTCAGCGGCATACCTGTCCCATGGGACCTCATAGCCCTAAGTGTAATACTCTTCATTCTTCTACCTGTAACCGCTGGAGCGATAACCCGGAAGGTACTTATTCCAAGGAAGGGAATCGATTGGTTCAACAACGTCTACCGGGAGAGAGTTGGTAAGGTTAGCTTCATTGCGCTTCTGTTGACACTCATTGTCCTCTTCAGCTTCCAGGGTAAAGTGATCCTTAATGATCCGCTTCTCGTGTTGTACATCGCTGTTCCGAATCTCATCCACTACGCCACCATGATTACGCTGACTTATCTTATCGGCTGGTATGCAGGGTGGAGATATGAGACTGCTATCGACGTGACGTTGATCGGATCTAGCAGCCACTTCGAGGTCGCCATCGCCGTTGCAACGACACTCTACGGGATCGGTAGCGGCGCAGCGTTAGCGACCGTAATCGGGCCTCTCTTTGAGGTTCCTCTAATGCTCAGTCTCGTAGCTCTCGGACTCCGTACTCGAAAATATTTCCCAAGAGGCGGCGTCAAAAAGGAGGATTAAATTTGGAGGAGTACACGCATCAAGCAGACAAGTTCATCTTCCACGTTAGAAAAGGCCTGCTCTACTCCAGAGATGAGGTTTGGGTGAAACCTGAGTCCGATGGAACCGTGCGGGTCGGAGTTACGGACTTTGCTCAGCGGAGAGGCGGAGACATAGTATTCGCGGAGGCGCAACCCACCGGCACCAAAGTAGTGAAAAGCGGGCTACTAGGCAGCTATGAAACCGTGAAGCTTGTGCAGGACATATTAAGCCCAATAAACGGTGACATATCTGAAACTAACTCCATAATTGATTCAAAGCCTGAGGTCATAAACAGAGACCCATACGGTGAAGGTTGGGTAGCAGTCATCAAACCATCTTCAAGCATCAACGACCTATACTCAGCGGAGGAATATTTCGAGTTAATGAAAGTAAAGGTCGCTGAGGAGCTTACGAAGATAAAGGGGCTGTGAATCTTGAATAAACCAGTACTAGTTATTCCATGCAGTGGCATCGGGAAGCCTTTCGGCTCCATCTCTAGGGACGCAACTTTCCGTGTCTGTGACGACCTCCAACAAGGTAATGCTGACACGCTCTGCCTCTCTCTGCTCGTGATGGGAGATGAGGAAGCCCGCAGCAAAATCGCCTCCAGCAGGTGCATCACCGTGGACGGCTGCCCCTTAGCATGCTCACATAATAACGTGGAGCACAGCGGAGGCAAAATCGTCGCCGAGTTCAAGGTCATGGATCTGCTTAGAGAGAACAGAGGCCTTAAACCAAAAACTGTAACTTTCCTCGATGAAGATGGGGAGAAACTGTCCAAGCTGCTTGCGGAGAGAATAGCTGAGAAAGTCAGCGAGCTCATGGAGGATTCTGAATGAAGATAAAGCCGAAGGTAGGGGTCGTGTCTTGCAGCGGCGAGTGCTGCGGCTTGGGCACATTGAGTCGAGTAGCGACACGCCTTGTCTTAGAGGAGCTACGCCCCAACCAGACCGTAACAATATGCCTCCCACTATTCCTCGCGGGTGAGGAGGAAGAACACGGCTTCGCTAAAGAGTTCCCTACGATTACGGTGGATGGTTGCGGGAAGCTTTGCGCGAAAAAAGCCGTAGCCAAATATAGCAAGGAGCCCACTGAGGCGATCGACGTTGAGGCTCTACTGAAAGAGTGGAGGATAACTCCTCCTAAGAACAGGAGAGTTCTCGACGCGAAGGATGAGAAAAACGCAATGAGACTAGCTGAACTGCTAGCGGTGAAGGTTAACGCCATCCAGGAGGCAGCTTAGGTGGCTTCATACAAGACGGTGACAGAGTGGAAGATCGGCCATCTGGGTGAAGTGCGGCTAAGCAACGGTCCTGTGCTTCCATTCTCAGCTCCCGTAGCGGTTCAGGGTGTTGAAGGTGTTTTGACGCCGGAGGATGCTTTCGTAGCGGCTTTGAATACTTGCTATATGTTGATGTTTATCTGGAGTGTTGAGAGGCTAAAGATTGATCTCGTAAGTTATGTTTGTGAGGCGGAGGGACATGTTGAGGAGTTCTTTGACAGAACCTCTACCTTCGATCGAGTGGTGCTTAGACCTCGGATTGTGGTTCGTGGGTGTAGCGAGGAGAGGGTGAGGCGTGCCCTTGAGTTAGCTGAGAAGTATAGTCTTGTATGGCAGTCTATTAAAGCGAAGATTAACCTTGAGCCTGAGATTTTGATAAGATTAGTATAATTAAATGTGTATAGACTTCTAGAGAGTTGCTTCTAAAAGTGTGAGGAAATCTTCAGCTTGTTGAATGCCCTTCATCCAGAAATCTTCTGATGTAAGATCTAAACCCATCTCCGAGGCTAACTCCATAGGAGATTTACTCGACCCCGCAGCCAGTATTTTTCTCATCTTAGGGATGAATGCTTTACCCTGCTCTTTATAGAGTCTATAAAGAGCGAAGACGAAAAGTTGAGCAAAGACGTAAGGGTAATTGTAGAACCTATAATTTGGTATATAGTAGTGAGATTTCATAGTCCACTCCCACTTCATCTCAGGAAGCCATTCAATCAGATCTCCATAGATCCTATCTCGTGCACCGGTCCAGAGGTTGGAGATGATCTCTCCGTCGAGGAATGTACCTTTCATGATGGAGTCGTACATGCTCTGCTCGAACCAGACGCGAGCTGAAACCTGAAACGCCGCCATACCGAATTCATCTAGGACCCCTGTGAGTACTGCTTGTTTCTCTTCTCGCGTTTTCGCATTAGATAAAAGTATGTCGGTGAGTAACAGTTCACCGAAGACGCTACCGCACTCTGCGATACAACTACCTATTTCACAATTCATAGGCTTCTGAGCTCGACTGGAAAGATAGGCGTGGATAGCGTGGCCAAGCTCATGCGCCTGGGTATAGACATCTCCAACACGTCCATTGAAGCTTTGAAGAATGTAAGCAGATTTACCTTTTTGCCAGCTTGCGCAGAAAGCTCCGCTCTGTTTTCCCTTACGGACCTCTCCATCGATGTGACGAAGAGAATACATTTCATCCACCCATACTCCCCACTCTGGGTCGAACCCGTCATACGCTGAAACGACGATTTCTCGACTATCCTCCCACGTGTATACTTCATCAACAGAATTGGGTATAGGTGCAACGATGTCCCAGTTGCCAAGGCGGGGAATCCCCATTATCTTAGCCTTGACTTTAAGATATCGTTGATATACGCCAACACCTTTTTCGATGCTTCGGATAAGAGCATCAACTGCTCCAGACTCAACATCGTTGCTTAATAGACTTTGAGTCATTGGCGTTTGATACTTACGCCACTCACACATTGTTATGTGGTCACTACAGATGGAGCGGATCGCTGCGGACCAAAGGATCTCATCTTGACTTAGATGGTTGTAGACAACTCTGTTTGCTTCCTTGCGGAGTTCACTGTTGGGGTGTTGATAAAGTGAAACGATCTCACCATATGGTAGGCTTTTCTCCTCGCCATCTATTTTAATCTTAAAAATACGTGTGCTTAGCCACTCAGCCTGTATTTGGCTCCAGGCGATTATTCCGTTCTTATCTTTTCCTATTGCGAGTCGCTCCTCCGCTTCGGTGAGCACATAAGGTGTTCTACGCTGCAGACGTTCAAGGTAGTGTCGAAACTCGGTTAGCTCTTTTTCGTAGATGAGTTTTGGGTTTGCGATTAATAGCTTTCCAAGTTCTAACTCGATGAATGCTAGGGTTTGACCCGTTCTAGTGCTTGCATTTATCGCGGTGTCGTTTAGCCTTCTTGAAACTGGGTCCGTTGAGTCAGCTGTAAATCGTAAACCAGCATAATTTGAAGCCCCCTCATAATCCAAGATAAAATTGTTTAATTTTAGGATAAATGAAAGTAAGTTTTGTGAATCAAAGTTTTGTATCTTTCCAAAGTACTCTTCTCGGATTTGTTGAGCTTCCTCAGCCATAGCATTTAGCTTATTGACTACCCATTCAGGGTCGGTGCTTTCAACCATCTGCGATAGATCCCAACGCATTTTCTCTGACAAAACCTCACATCCAGTTATTCTGAAAGAGTTAATGCACATGGATAACAGTTGCTCACAGTAATCCATAAGTGTCAGAAGACGTCGTTTCACCAGAACAGGTGAAATCAAAAATGCCAAAAAAGACGTTTAACGAACCCGATTCCGGAAAGCTTCCCTTCAGCTCAGCTGTTAGGGCTGGCGATTTCGTTTACACCAGCGGCCACGCCGCAACTGAAGATAACAATGGTCGAGAACTCATAACTATAGAAGAGCAGACAAAAAATACAATGGAAGGTCTCAGAGACACCTTAAAAATGGCTGGAGCAACCCTCGACGACGTCATTAAAGCTACCATATTCCTCCGTGACGCTAAAGACTTTAGAAAGATGAATGAAGTTTACAGAACTTTCTTTAAAAACGAATATCCCGCCCGGAGCACAATCGTAACCGAACTCGTAATACCTGAAATTCTAGTAGAGATAGAGTGCATCGCCTATAAGCCGGAATAAATGATTTTTAAGAATATGAACATATTTACAGACGTGAATTAATTAGTTGACCCAAACAGCTTGGGTGTAAGTGATGTATTGATGCGATTTTTTTATCTTTAAAGAGTAAAAGTTTGGAGATACGTTCAACTAAATTATTAATGTTAAAAATATCGATGTGATTAGGAATATGCTTATCTCAGGCTGGTATGTCTCTGAGAAATGATACTGTGTGCCCCTCCAGAAGATGATAGAGAAAGCGAACAAGCTTTTCAGAAGCGGTAGGGTGGAACGTCTTGACCCGACTCACTTCAACGTGATCGGCGACCACGGAACATACACGGTAGTTCTTAGAGAGAAAAGAGTCTACTGCAGCTGCCCCGGCTATCAAGGTAAGGGAGTATGCAGCCACAGTTTAGCTGTCATGAGATTCACCCAAGGAAATTCACGATCCTAAGACGCTTTAGAAAACTAACGGAGTTTATCTACTTTTTCTTAGCGAGTTCTTTTCCTAGATTCTTCAATTTATCGAGAGTTGCCTTATCGGGTTCACCCTGACAGCCGATGGGCTCACCGACGATTGACCCGATTCGCTTGAATATACTAAGTGAATTTTTGACGCTACCGCCTCCACCATGATTAAAGAAACATATATACGGTTTCTCTTTGAGTCCTTTTACTCCCTTCCGGACATCTGCAATATAGTGGTCATCCATAAACATCTTGAGACCACCAGCCATGTAACTGTAGTAGTCTGGAGTTCCGAAAGCAACACAATCGTATTTTGAGAATTCTTCGATAGGATATCGACTCTCATTTGTGTTGAAGAGCGTAACTTCGCATCCTTCAGCTTTAAGACCTTCTGCTACGGCCTTCGCCATTTTTCCTGTATTACCATACTCCTGAGAGTGGTAGAGAACAAGTGCCTTCACCAAGTCTTACACCTAAGAGATTGTGGACGTTACCCCTTTTTATCGTTTTCAGAAAAAATTTCAACATCAGCAGGTTTTCTCAACCAGTTATTCTCATAGCTTTATGTGGGGCTAGAAGGAATGGAGGTAAGTAGGCAGGGATATTGCTGAAAGGGAGTACTTCGGACGCTAAAACTATTCCAAGTTGTTTCTCCATAAATGATCTTCTTTTTTGAATGCGCGCCCAAGCTTCTGGGTAGAATTCTTGACATTTTTTTCTGAGCTTTAAGTCGGCTATAGCAATAGTATCCTCTATGTTCGTTGTAAAGTATTGAGAACCAGTTGCTGGTATGACATCTACCTGGAAAGCCATTCCTGAAATGATTATCTCTCTTGAGTTCCTGTAGATTGGACTGCTTAACCATTCTTCGAGGCTCGTGAGATGGCCCGGATTTAGTTTAACCCCGAAGAAAGGATCGCCTATTCGATCATGGATTACTTTGTATAATTCTCCCCCTGTGACGCCGATCCTAAGCTTTGTATACCATGTAGCAATAGCTTCGAAGTAAGGAGCGACAAGTCGGGGAACATAATCACGGATGGGTTGTGGTAACTCATTCTCATTCTCTACCAGGAAGCCAGCACGGGAGTTTAGGCTACCCCAAGCACCGTACGCTATTGTAAATGGATCTCCACGCTCCATGATTCTATCTGTAGGGCTTGGTAAACCCATCGTTGCGCGTGAACCGGTGCTGAGCATAAGGTGGCAACTAAGGGGTAAACCGTTAAGCTTCATTAGACGAACGGCATCGTACTCAGTCATTCCGGGGCGGATACCGAAAACAACCTCCCTCAGGGCTTGACTTGTCTGACTTCCAACATACTCGAACCAAGCTAGCTGGTCAACATCGTTCACTGCCCTTATACCATCGGTTGGATGGAT
>JBFYNP010000032.1:0-2911 GCA_041304325.1 Candidatus Bathyarchaeota archaeon | reverse complement strand
TGAACTAGATCTCCAAGGATGCTAAACAGATCCTTACTCACCTCAACTGACGCGTGCTTGTCTGGATCATCACTAAAGAATACTCTGATCAGAATTCAAGACTCAATCATGACCCGTCGGTGCGATTCCCATCACTCGTTCCCAGACATAGTGTGGGGATAACCAGATTTCTTTCAAAAAAACCTTCCACATATATGTAGAAACATTGACTCTACTCCGCCAACTCCATGAACATGCATAGTAACCCACCGTGTCTCCCGATTGAGACGCTGTTACCCACCACTATGAGTTTCCTCCGCGTCTTGTTGTTCCTTTATATCATTATGGCTTCAGGCAAATCTCTGAAGTGGGGGTCTCCAGTCAAGACTTTTCCACTGACTCTTCTCGCCGTGGCGAGAACATAGGCTTCGGCGAGACCAAAATCTCTGACGGTTCTCCGGACCTCAGCGTGAAGAACACCGGTTTCAAAGGATAATTGAGCGTCGGCATCAACAACTATAGAGTTCCCGCGCATGATGCTGTCAGCCTTCTTCTCGTCTCTACCGGTTCTCGCTGCTTTACTTATAACTTCAGCGAGGGTGACGACTGACGTGTACAGCTCGGCGTTCTCCTCTATGAGGGTTTTGAGTTTTATTCCTCTAGGGGTTCCATCAAGGTATTCTACCCAAGCGTAAGCATCGGCGACGATCCGGTTACTCATGAGGTTTCAGCTCGTCTTCTGCTGTGAAGGGACCGATTCCTTTCAGGGCTCCGAAGCCGTCGATACGGAGCTTCTTCACGGTTATCTCTATGATCTCGTTCTCCGTGATTCCTTTGCTCTCGGTGACTTCTTTGGGCAGGGTTACGACGAGGGATCCACCGACTTTTCTCGTCTTCACCAAACTAGTTATGTTACTCATGTATCATATTGTATAACTGCGGTAATATTAATTATTGGTTTGTGTGAAGTCTACGTCTCGCACTCGCTCAACAAATCAACATAGTTAGGTAAGAGGTAATATCCTTCTGTTCTTTATATTATCACAGTCCACACTACTTCCTCAACTACCAATGACTAAAGTTATTGGCTTGCAGATTAAAACCCCTAAAACCATTTTACGGCTATCCTTAGACTCTAAAAGATTCGCGCGCTAAGCTGTTTAGAAATTCACCAGCGAAGACACAAATCCATACTAGACGCCGTTTTCACATCACTTTACTCTCATCATATTGGAAATTTTTCGGGTTATCTATTCTATTAAAAGGAATTTAAGCACAGTTAGTTATTCAATCTTCAGATATTGAAGAGGAAATCTTTTACTTACTCAATTTCTAAACAGCCTTGCGCGCGAAGCCTCGTGGAGATGGTGTTATCCTCACAGATATCAACCTCCTCTCCAAACAGAAGACCTCATATATTTCATGTAACATTAATTACCTCAGAGGGATGTTACGCTACATGAAATATCGGCTTGGCCCCTTGGAAACACAGCTAATCTTCAACCTAGAACACGAACAGCAAACCACCTTCAACACCGCCCAAGCCCAAAAACTACTAAACGTAACAAGCAACTCAACAAACAGAGTACTCCAACGCCTAACAGCCAAAGGCAGAATCCAACGAACAAAAAGAGGCTTATACCTCCTAATCCCCGCCAAAGCCGGCTACCAAACGAAATGGACCGAACACATCTTCACCTTCATAGGATCACTCAGCGACAACTACTACATCGGCTACTGGACCGCATTAAACTACTGGGGAATGACCGATCAAAACCCGCTCACTGTCTTCGTCGCCTCAACAAGCAGACATAGAGAACTCGAATACAACGGCGCAAAGATAAAATACGTAACACTGGCACCCAAGAAACTATTCGGCTGGGTAAATGAGAAGATAGGCGATAATACGTTCAGGATATCTGACCCTGAAAAAACCCTAATCGACTCCCTTGACCTCCCCCAGAACTCCGGAGGAGTACGTGAAGCGGCGAAAGCATTGAACACCAACCTCAACTGGTGCAAACTAACAGAGTATGCAGATAAGGTTGGAAACAAAGCCGTCATCAGCCGCCTCGGATACCTCGCTGAAACCCTCCAAACGAATCCTCCCGACAACGCCTTATCCCAACTACAAAACAGCTTAAACTCGAATTACACCTGGCTCGACCCCACCGCACCCAAAAAAGCGTCTGAGATCAACCGAAGGTGGAGGGTGAACGTCAACCTACAACTTGAAACCCCGAGGAGGAGCGAGGCATAATGAACGACATCACGCTCCGCGAGATAGCTGTACAGGACGGGATCCCCGTCGGAACCGTAGAGAAAGACCTCGCCTTAGTCAGCGCCCTCCACATGCTATCTAAAAGCCCTCTTAAACAGCATCTTATCTTTAAAGGCGGAACCGCCATCAAAATGGCGTATATTCCAGAAGCAAGGTTCTCAGAGGATCTCGATTTCACCGTCCAACCCCCGAACATAGCTGACGTTATCAAAACCCTTCACCAAACTCTCAGCAACGTGCAGATCAACTCAATCAGCTTCCACGACTTAACCGAGGACCGGTTCTCGCAGGAAGGCCGAAGTCTACGGCTCCCATTCACAGGCCCACTCAAATTCAAGAACAACATTAAGTTTGATCTCAGCTTCAGAGACGACCTGATCCACGAGAAGAGAGAACGCAATATACTGCATAAATATGGTGAAGCCCTATCGACCAAATTCAATGTCCTCGACTTCACGGAACTCATCGCTGAAAAGATCAGAGCCCTAATGTCGAGAGGCTACCCCCGAGACTATTTCGATGTCTGGGCGCACATAGACAGGATCCCTGATAAACACAACCTCAAAGAGCTAACCCAGAAGAAATGTCTCCTCGTGAGGCTGCCGTACACACCGAAAGCCATATTCGAAGATGATGCATTACAAAGAGTGA
>JBFYNP010000031.1:0-4075 GCA_041304325.1 Candidatus Bathyarchaeota archaeon | reverse complement strand
TTATTTAAAGTATGAAGGAAACCTATAGGAACCTGCCCTTCCTTGTGACGATACCTAGCATTAAGCCTCCGCGCTTGGTAGTCGGTGCAGTTGCTATTCGAACCAACCTCTCGGAATTCACCGTCAGCCATCCATGCTTCTGTGTCATACTTCTTAGCGGCAATGCTCCCGATATCGCCAGTGCAGACATTTACTACTCGGAAGTGTAATCCCAATCCCTCATAAAGCTCCTCGCTATTCCTCTGAAGCTCCTCATGGAGCGCCCAACTCTGCTCAGGAAGACAGAAGATGAACTGCTCGATTTTGTTGAACTGGTGGACTCTGAAGATACCTCGGGTATATTTCCCATGACTTCCAATCTCACGTCGGAAACATGGACTTACACCACACATCTTAACGGGCAGCTGATCATCATTAAGTATCTCATCTTTTAACATAGCTCCCATTGCATGTTCCGATGTAGCGATGAGGTATAATGGGTCTTTCACATTCTCCGAGTCCTCAATTTTATACATTACATTCTCAAAATCGGAAAGGTCTGTAACACCTTCGTAAAAGCTCTTTCTGATCATATATGGGGGTTCAATGAGAGTGTAACCTTTTGAAAGCAAATGATCAATAGCATAACGCATTACCGAGTAGTCAAGAAGGGCGAATTCATTCCGTAGATAATAGAACCCTGTTCCGCTTACTTTCGCTGCTCGATCAAAATCTACTATCCCCAGGTTCTGGGAGAGCTCAGCGTGACTAATCGGCGAGAAACTGAACTTTGGTGGTGTCCCCCAGACCTTAGTTACCACGTTGTCATGATCGTCCTTACCGTAAGGTACTGACTCATGGAGCAAGTTCGGAAGTCGCATTAAGCCATTACGAACTAACAACTGCTTCTCCTCAAGCTCCACCTCCACCGCCTTGATAGCCTCCGGAATGCTCTTCGCCTCCTCCTTCAAACTAGAAGTATCCTCTCCAAGTTTAGTGAGGTTAGCAATCTCCGCACTAATCTCATTACGGCGCTTCCGCAATTTATTCGCCTGTCCTGTGAGTTCTCTCCACAGTTTATCAGCAGCCACCACCTCGTTGAGAAGCTGAATTTTATCAGGCTGCATACGTCTCTCTAGATTGCGGTGAACCATCGCAGGGTTTTCCCTGATCAGTTTAATGTCCAACATGCGTTAGTCACGCAGATACATCTTGCACTCCATCCCCATTTATACATTTTTCAGCCACTTTCACTCTTCCCCCTACTACTAGGTTATGCGCAATCTCTTTAATAGTAAAATACGTGAGAATCTGCGGTGAGACTGACGTCAAGCTACGAAATAGGTGCATTCGAAGCCCTTGAGTGGGTATGGCATATGCTTCGAAGTGAAAAAGAGCAGCCTGGCTCCATCGAGGATGCGTATAAGAAGGTTCAGGATACCCTAGCAACCATAGGATCAGGCAATGATTTGAACTTCAAGCAGAAGATCAACGAACTAAAGCTTAACCACTAAACGTTAAGAGTCCCTTTATACTCTATTCTAGTCGAGAAAATGACAAGCCAAAGAATTTTGGCCATTTATGCTGACACTAACTTTGAGAGGGTCGTTTAGCTTGGAGATACTTCGCTTAAGCCTTGCCGAAGGCGCAAAACAAGCCCGAGGTTTAGTTGTCATTATAGATGTCTTTCGTGCATTCACAACAGCTGCTTATGTATCCGCTAATGGCGCTAAAAAAATAATCCCGGTAGCAAGTGTTGATGAAGCGCTCCATCTTGGTGATGAGCATCCTGACTGGATCCTAATGGGTGAAACCCATGGTCACAAAATCCCAGAGTTCGACTATGGAAATAGCCCTGCTGAAGTGGAGCATATAGATTTTACAGGACAGACCGTGATCCAGCGTACAAGTAGTGGAACTCTGGGGATTAATCTTGCTTCAGGTGCAGACGAAATCCTCCTCGGTAGCTTTGTGATGGCAGATGCTATTGTTGGATACATTAAGCGTAGTCGAGGATTCAAGGTGGTGAGTCTCGTGGCTATGGGATGGGAAGGCGCAACATCTGCGATAGAGGATGAGCTCTGCTCGGAGTATATTGCAGCGCGACTTCACAATGAGATCCCTGACTTTCTAAGTATGCGTCGCAGAATCCGGGAGGATCCATCGGGGGTAAAGTTCTTCGATCCAAAACAATCAAGCTTTCAGGAGCGAGATTTTCATTTAGCTATGAGCTTAAACTGGTTTAACTTCGCTTTAAGAGTGCAGCAGGGGCGGCTCCCTTACTATGTTCAAGTCAAATGATGCCTTTTTACTAGTCCGAATATATACGGAAAATTTGAAATCTATACCTTCTAAAACCTCAATATTCCTATCCTATTTGATTGTTCTCTTTTATCATAGAATGGTTGGCGCCGGGAAAGGGATTCGAACCCTTGCGTCTGTGAAGACACCAGCTTTCCAGGCTGGCTCCCAACCAGGCTAGGAGACCCCGGCACCCGTATCAGAAGCTTCTGATCACCTTTTTAAACACTACCGGGAACCGGAGCAGTTTTAACCTTCGGTGCGCGGTAAACCGCAATGGAACAACTTAACGTCAACTGGGTCGAGCGGAGTCAAAAGACACTCGAACAGCTTCAGGCCTTACGTGCTAAGAGTGATGCAGATCGACTTGATCAGGTTCGTACTATGCGTTATGGCTTTATGGCTTTAGGCCAGAGCCTTGCGGGATGGATGCAATGGGTTAACAGTCCCGAGGTTATGGCGAACTTTACAAAGGAAGAACTCGAAACGATGAGTGGCGTTGTTCTTGATATGGTGGAGAAATGGATCGGGTACGATATCAAGATCACGGAAGATGGAATGCAGAAAGGCGTGGAGAAGCAGCGAGAACAAGAACCCCAGGGTAATCATTTCGTGATCTAGACGAGTTTATCTCCAGCGCTCTGCCCACCTGAGCCTTGGAATACCTCCTCGATCTTTACAACAACTGCAGCTTTTCCAGGGAATTTTCTCTCTCCACGATTAGCAATTTCCTTCACTTTCTCCGCGAGAGGACCGGAGGTCTCGAAGTGGACCTTTCCCTTGATCTGGTAGCTCTTGCCTTCAGCCCAGCCGTTAATCGCGATCTGAGGGTTCTCTTCTAGGTTCTTTTTTGTTTTATTCAAATAATTGTCACTTATGACTAGGGTTTCATCATCTGCCCAGAACCACATACCCACGAGTACAACGTTTGGACGCGCTTTCTTATCAGCGGTAGCTATTGGTATTACACGTTGCTTCTCAAAAATTTTTTTGATCTCTTCAGGTACCTTGACCAATTAGTACACCGGAAGAGAAAATGTGTTAAATAATTAAAAAATTTTGGGGCTACTCGTCCATGTCGGGCATACCGCCGGGTGGCCCGCCTCCGGGTCCACCTGGTCCACCGGGGCCTCCACCGCTCCTAGCGGCGACCACATCATCAATCCGAAGGATCATACTTGTGACCTCAACGGCACTCTTAACTGCCTGCTTTTTAACGATCATAGGCTCGATGACTCCCTGCTTCATCATATCGACGACTCCGCCTTCGAAGACGTTGACGCCCATTGCGCCTCCATTCTTCTTCTCGTGGGCAGCTTTCATCGCCACCATGGTGTCTAGGGTATCTAAGCCTGCGTTCTCGGCGAGGGTTCGAGGAATGACTTCAAGGGCATCTGCAAAAGCTTCAATAGCTAGCTGCTCCCGTCCACCGACCTGGCGTGCATAACTACGTACTTCCTTTGCGAGCTCCATTTCGATTGCGCCACCGCCGGTAACATACTTTGGAACCTTGGCGACGTCACTCACTACGTAGAGAGCATCCTTGAGACTTCTCTCTGCCTCGTCTAGCATCCGCTCCAGTCCAGCGCGGATGAATATCGCGACTGCTGCGGGGTTCTTGCACTCCTCGATGAAGAGCATCTTCTCGTTTCCGACTTTCCGCTCCTCTACGAGTCCACAGACTCCGAGATCTGCTTTCTTTAGGTCTGCGAAGTTGTTAACGATCTTTCCTCCAGTTGCCTTGGCAAGCTTCTCCATGTCGCTCTCCTTTACTCGGCGGACAGCGAGGATACCT
>JBFYNP010000030.1:0-3206 GCA_041304325.1 Candidatus Bathyarchaeota archaeon | reverse complement strand
TAGTCACTCCTCTTGGGCTAAGACACCCCGGAATTCTAGCAAAGATGCTCTCAACCCTTGACATTCTATCCGGTGGGCGGGTTGTACTAGGTGTCGGGGCAGGCTGGAGCGAAGTCGAGTTTAAAGGCTATAGCGAGTGGCTCAAAACCGGTAACCGAGTAGACAAGACATCCGAAGCTCTCGAAGTAATCCTGAAACTATGGACTGAACCTTCTGTCACCCATATCGGCGAATATTATCATCTTGACGGTGCTGTTCTAGAACCTAAGCCCATCCAGAAACCCCACCCACGTCTGCTCTTTGGGAGTCAGGGCACTAGGATGCTAAACATAACCGGCAAGTTTGGGGATATCTGTTTTATTCCTCCATGGGCGGGAATTAAGACACCTGAGATAATAGAAACGGTCAAAAAAGCTGCAGAGAGTGCAGGGCGATCAAGTATAATCAGTTTCATGTTAGGTGAAATGGATACACAAGCTTATGGTCCTGACCAGTACTTTAAAAGAATTGAAGCAGCTGAGAAGATGGGTGCAAAATATTACACTGTCGCATTCCCGAAGGGAGACAAGTTCTCTATGAAGAGATTCGCTGAAGAGGTCATTCCTTCATTCAGGAAATAGAGAAACCCGCTTGATTGAATCTCATTTAATTTTCTTTCTTACTTGTAGCGTTCGTTACGACCTTTCTTCGCTTCGCTTCGATTGTATTCCTGCTTTCTCTGTCCCTCGATTCTCGCGCGTCGATACGATTTACCTTGTTCCGCGCCTTCAATGTAGCGATTTGTCACTTCATAGAACTGCGGGTAACCGATCTTACCATCATTGAGAGATTGAGCCGCTTCATTAATTTCTTTACGGTTCTCTTCCGGAGCACTATCAAAACTCTTAGAGTAGGCTTCATACGCTGCTGCGAATTTAAAATCGCTCTTAGGTTCAAAAATAAGTTTGGGAGTCTTTCCCTCTTCGGCTGACACTTGTTGTTCAACAGATAAAACAGTGTCTCGCGATATAAATACATGGGATTAACCTTGTGGGTCCGCTCCGTTTATATTCGTTCGTACTGGGGTTTCCTTGATGTCGGGGCTCGATGACAGGTTTAGGGATAAGGATACCGCGCAGAAGATCTGTAAGCTCATCAGCGAGCTTGCAGGCGCACGTCGGTTTAGGATCGTGCATGTTTGCGGTACTCATGAGGATGCAATCGTAAAGAATGGCATCCGTAGCTTACTCCCTAAAAATGTGGAAGTTCTTATGGGTCCTGGTTGCCCGGTATGCACTGTTCCGCCAAACAAGATCGATCACGCGATTAAACTCGCTGAGAGCGGGATCATACTTACAACGTTTGGTGACATGATGCGTGTTCCTGCTGGGTTAGGTAGCCTTGCAGATGCGAAAACCCGAGGTGCTGATGTAAGGATTGTATACAGTATTCATGATGCCGTTAAAATAGCTGAAAAAACGGGGCGTGATGTAGTTCACTTCGGAGTAGGATTCGAAACTACGGCCCCCACTACAGCATCTGAGCTCCTTGCACAGCCCCCCGAGAATTTCAGTGTATACAGTGCTCACCTTACCATCCCCCCTGCGATGATAGCTCTTCTCGAATCCGGTGAAACACAGGTTGATGGCTTTATAGATCCTGGAAACGTCTCCGCAATAATCGGAGAAAAGGGCTATCAACCAATAGCTGAGAAGTTTAAGATCCCCCAAATCATCACAGGTTTCGAGCCCAATGAGATACTCTTCGCGATCGCAATGATTCTCAAACAGATCAATGAAAGCCAAGGTCAAGTAGAAAACGCGTATAAGAGAATAGTGAAACCTGAGGGAAACAAGCACGCATTAGAGCTCATGAAAACTGTTTTCGAACTCGAAGATGCCCCATGGAGAGGGATCGGAAAAATACCCAAATCAGGATTAGCTCTCCGCGCTGAGTTCGAAGCCTACGACGCTTCTAAGAGATTCAATATTATTGTAGATGAAGAATACTCGATGCCACACGGTTGTCGATGCGGAGAGGTCCTACGAGCGGTTATCTATCCCACGGAGTGCCCACTATTCAACAGCGGCTGCACCCCCGAAACCCCGGTGGGACCATGTATGGTTAGCCATGAAGGAAGCTGCTTTATTTCAGCAAGGTATGGTGCAGATCAAAGTTGATCAGAGTTCATCTAACCATCACGGGTAAGGTCCAAGGAGTCGGTTATAGAAACAATGCTAAACGACGTGCTGATCTATTGGGGATAAGGGGATGGGTAAAAAATCTCTCTGATGGAACAGTAGAGATAGTTGCTCAAGGCTCTGAGCGAGGTGTTGAAGAATTCGTTATCTGGTGTCAGAAAGGTGCGTTATTCGCGAAAGTCGAGAACGTTACCGTTGAGAGAGAGGAATTAGCTGGCGATTTTTGGGACTTTAAAATAATTAGATGATTTCACATATGCACCGCTCTGGAATATGTAAAACTCAATTATTTTACACATAAGATAAAAGCTCTCATTACATTGAATTACACATGGAACCTAGAATTTTGAAAGGAGATGAAGCTGATAAACTAATTATTCAACTTCTAAAAGATGCAGGTAAACCCCTTACATCAAGGGAAGTTCAAGCAGAGACTGAGAAGAGACTCGTTCGCTGTCCAGATACAACTGTAGTTTATCTTAACAAGCTTCGCATTAACGGGATCATAAAAGGCGAGATGAATAAGGAAAAGCGTGCTTGGATTTGGTGGATCTAGGTCCAGCTGATTGTTTTATTACAGAACTCAAGTAGATTTATCCATCCATCGTAATCAACGAGCTCTACGCCTTTCGCGGGCTTGTTACAGTCGCTTGCTAGGGCATACAATCGAGCGAAATCTAGGTTCTCGGTAAGGTGAGGATCTTCCGCGATCCTACATCCTTCGCCTACAAATAACAAGAGGATCTTTTTTCCTTCTGCAGCTATACGGCGAGCAACTCTGAACGCTTCACCAGGCTTATTTGTGCCGATTATTAGAAGAATAATCATCTAAATCCTCCTAGAAAACCGCGACGACGCGATTCTCAGCTATCCGTTCCGCTAACTCGTCAAGAGTAATCATCTTAACATTCAGCTCTGAGTCTAAGTCACTGAGCTTAAGATTAGCCTTCTCCATATTGACATCAATAACAAATATACCTGCCAGATCAGCGGTAGTTTTTAGGTACTCCCACAGCTGCCGGAAAG
>JBFYNP010000029.1:0-7292 GCA_041304325.1 Candidatus Bathyarchaeota archaeon | reverse complement strand
TCCGAGAAGACGATGCGCCTCCTCGATCACGGTAATATGAGCCAGGTTGCTGACCTCTGAGAGGCCTTGTGAGACGTAGTGCTCGTACATCCTGATGAGAATCAAGCCGATTATGAATGACTTCTGCTCATCATCTCCAACAGCTTCGAGCTCAAGTATCGTTGGATTACTCATCAGAGTGCTGAAGGGTGTTGAGCTCTTAGTGTCAAGCATCAGCCCCTTACCCCCAATTCTCATGCTGTTAATTCTCGTCTTAAGAGCTGACTTAATCTCCATCGTCGTTTCAAGGCTATAACCCAACTCATCTACGACGACATCAACTTTGTTATAGAGATCAGTGAAAGTTGGGTTAGCGTTTCTATGAACGCCTCTATGGTTCTCATTTGTAGTCAAGTCCCAGCCCCTATCAGTGTAAACTTCATAGATGCACCGCTCAAGGACTTGGGGCAGAGGTCCCCACATGAAGAAACTTGCATTGAAGACTGATTTTAGGAGGTCAATATGAGTTTGAGCGGCTACGCCGGGCATTATCTCAAACGGATTCAATCTAAATTGGGAGACATTATTGTCCCCCAAAGTGTATATCTTAATGTCTTTACCTAATTCCTCACTGAATAGAAGTCCCCTATACTCGGTTTTAGCCGGCTCCACCACCAAGAAGGGTATCTTATATTTCCAGGCCTCCTTCAACATGTAGAAGAGGGTATTCGTTTTTCCGCTACCTGTAGTTCCAACTATTAAACCATGTTTCTTGAGGGCCTTGATTGGAACAGTGTAGAAGTTACCAGTTCCGATCCCCTGATCTAGGATTTCCCCAATACCTAGAGAATCTTTACTTCCCCCAGCCTTGGAGACGTTGAACCTGTAAAAATTTTTGATCTGAAACCCTGGCATCTCCTGCGTTGGGAGATTAACATAGTTTGCGAGGTCGCTTGAGTTCAAAGTACTTAACAAACTATAAGGGTAGAAGAACTGCCCAGGGGATAGAGGAGCTGGATTAATTATCAAAAACGGGGTCTTCATTTTACCAACGATATCGAATGTTCTGATAGGCTCAGGCACGGACTCCCTGCCCCCAAAAACGGATTTCGCCACAGTCTTCAAATGACTTAGAGTCTCAAGATCCCTCGATAATAGAATAACTTGAGAGTGCCAGAGTCCTTGATTTTTAGCCAGCTGCAGTTTGCCTAAGTATGCTCCAAGAATACCCTTATATCTCTTAGAAATTGGGGTCTCCAGACCAGCAATCTTCTCTGAGTCGATTACAATCCTCAACTCATTTAGAATAGAGTTGAGCATATTATTTATCTCAGCGCCTTTAACAGGAATAGCTAATACGAGGTAACCATAATCCCTCCCATAGAGCCCTCTGATCAAGCGCTCAATCTGCTCAACCCCAACTTTCTCTGTCCCCACCTTCTCGGTTGGTACCCCAGTCACCAACCCAAGATACTCGAATCCATCTAAACGGTTACCTAAATAACTTTGAGACTGTTCCTCGAGCTCTATTCCCTGAAACGAGCCTCTCAGAGAAGTTTTAATCACTTTAAGGCCATCATCAGAATTCCTAGTCTCGCCACTCGTCGTCCCAATGACTATATCTACACCCCCTACGGTCCCAAAAATCCCGAAGATTAGAGGCATCCTCGCCTCATGGAGACCCGAAATTAGGTCCTCCATAAAGAAGCGCAGGGAAACAATTTTCTCATCTCGCATCTCCCAGAAACTTGATAGACTCTTAATCTTCAGCAGTCTAGGCTCACCTAGACTTAAGGTCTTCACAGTGCTGAGGGTGATTTTTCCACCAAACTCATCTAGGAAATCCTTTTCAAGATACTCAATATGCTTGGTAGAGAAGCCCTGTTTGCTCATACAAGATAAGGAATTAGTTTCAGAGTTTATTAATTTTAATCAACAAATACAAACAAATACAAAAATTATTTAGATCATGGCGTTGCCATCATCATCGCATGCGAATCAGAAGATTAAAGAAAATTAAACCGACAACTAATCACGCGCATGAGATATTTACATCTATAAATAAAAACAAAGTACGCAACTTCTTAGCAGACACAAAGGCTACAAAAATATAAGAAGCTACGCACGCGGTTGTCAAGTAAAAAGCGTGTCTGTCAGAGTCAACATAAGTCACCCATTTCTGGCTTATTATTATAGAAACTAAAACCAGGTTCGGGGGTATTAACGGAGGTATCGTGCTCTTCCTCTGCGCCAAGGCTGAATCCTTTAGGTATGATGATTTCATTGTATATCTGAAGGCTAAGAGGCTTGAAGAGTCAACTATTGAAGCTAAGGTTAAGCTGGTTAAGCATCGCGTGCGCGTAGCGAAGGCACAGACTATGGCTTTCGCATCCGTAGCTGTCTTCCAGATCTTTAATAGCTTAAACTGTCGAAACAGAACCAAAAGCGTCTTCACATTAGGACTAACGACCAATAGATATTTGATCCTAGCGGTGGGTTTGGCAATAACTCTCCAGTTTTTAGCGATCAACACAGCGCTATTTAACTCGCTACTTAGAACAGTTCCAATCGGCTTAATCGATTGGGCTGAGGTAATCCTAGTGAGTTTAACAATCTTCTTCGCAGAGGAGTTGAGAAAGTTCATAGCAGGTCGACGCTTATTAAATCATTAATTGACCTGATTCGCACCTCAAAAAACATGAATATTCTTACGCGACTCGAAAACTCAAAATTTCGTGTATTTAAAAGGAAAAATATTTTCTAGTCGGTTGCAGTTTTAGACACCGATACAATATGGGTGAAAAAATAGTAGGCAAAGACTCTGGGTATATATTTGCAGATCCAATCGTGGAGAGAAAGCGTAAGATTGTAAAGCCGGGTGTCGTGCTTATCGACAACCATAAATCGGGAGTTATTGTTAGCGACAATAAAGGCAGTCCTTGGTACAAATCAACATACTACACACATGGAAGCATCCTGATTGATACTGAGGGAAAGTTCATCCGACAAGTAGCGTTCTGCGAGACAATAGATCCAGATGGTGATGTGACTTGGAGCATTCTATGGGAGCCAAATGAGGGGAAGGCTAGTTACCATTTCATAGTTGGCACAGGTAAATGGAAAGGAATCTCTGGTGTAGCGACTATCACAGGAGAGCTGCGTCACGCCGATGGCCACACGATACCAAACTATAAGATGATTTGGGAGATTGATGATAAGAATGATTTAACTATACCGCCATTCTCACCCAAAGGTCCGATCACTAATCAAGCAACAAGTCTGAGCTTCCATGGACCTCACGTCACCGAGAACATTAAGGAACTAGCCAATGGATTGAAGCTCATCGTTAACACACAAATAGGCGTGTTATTACCAGAAGACCCGGCTATACAAAGCCCGCGTGCTTACGCAGCCAGCTATGATAAGGGTGTGACCGTGTGGAATGGCGGAGAAAGGCTTTCTGATGTGATGCTGCTCGAAGATACAGACTCTGACGGTGATATGGCTTGGCTTGTACATGTCTGGTGGTACGCGAGAGGCCGTGGTTTATACAAGTTTGTCGGAGGCACAGGTAAGTGGGAGGGTATTAGAGGCGAGGGGACCACTCTACCTGCCACTATGAAGCGAACCGATGACTATCATTTCCTTAGGTCAGGGATACAATGGAGGATAGACAACCCTAACTAAGGGTGAGGATTATTTCTCACGCGAACTATTAGCGAAACATCACCCTTTTTCTCTGTGCTTTTAACAGTTTTAGCAAATAGTTTTTATTTAAAATTTATTTTAGAAAAAGGGCAAATATTCAGATTTTTATATTTTTAATATTGAATTTATATTATGGTAAGCATTATTTAAATTGCGTTTCTTCATTTTCAATAAGCGTGATTTGTGATTAGAAACTCATCAGTCGCGCGCGATTCGAGGAATGTGCACAATTAGACAAGTATTCAATCGCGAAAGCTAGTAAGAAAAAATGAATTACCGAGGCTTGGTGATTTCGCTCAGAGTCTTAACTAAGGCAACGGCTTCATCCTCGTTGTTATAAAAGTGGGGGCTTACACGTAAACCACCGATGCGGGGACTGACGATGACATTCTTTGCTGCAAGTTTCTTCCCCACATCCTTGAAGTCAGGTACCTGACAATTGATGTAGATGCGCCTCTCCTCCTCCTTCGGAGTCTGAAGATGGAAGCGTTTCTTCGTAAGCTCCTCGACAAGAACATTATCAACAGTTCTGATCTGCTTCTCAACATTCTTCATGCCATGGGCGAGGAGGACCCTCATCGAGTTCTCTACTGCAACGTAGGCGAGTTCCATGCGGGAGTAGATCTCTAGGCGTTCGATGCCTTTACGAGGCTTGAACTCGTATAGGGTGAAGGCATCCTCTGTATTCATGTTGCTCTCCTCGGAGGTAAGACTCTGTCCGCCAACGTAGGCAGGCTGGTACTCATCTATGAGGCTCTTGGTGACGTAGAGAAAGCCCGCCGCCTGCCCGTAAGGCCCGCCCATGACCCACTTGTAAGTGCTGCAGGTGATGAAGTCGACGCCCCACCTATCTGCTTCCCATGCTAGACTGCCGATGCTTTGTGTACCGTCGATGACCAGCTTCGCACCATGGTTGTGGCAGACTTCGGCGAGTGCTTTGAGGTCATATAGGTAGCCGTTGAACCAACTGGGTTGATCCACCATGACCGCAACAGTCTTGTCGTTGATGGCCTTTTCAAACTGCTCGATCGTGACAACTCCTTTACTATTCTTTAGAAACTTGGGCTTCGCGCCACGTTCCCTCTGTTTGTTTACGACCGTGGCGCACATAGGAAAGCTGAGGTTTGTAGCGACGATGTTAGTACCCCTCTTGAATGGGAGCATGCTCATCACCGTATTTACACCGGTTGAGGCGTTAGGGATGCATGCCACACCAGCCATGTTACCGCCTATAACATCTGCAAAGACCTTTTTGGAGTTGAGACGCTTCTTCCCCCACTCAGAGAGTCCACCTGGCCAGGGTCGCTGGCCACGAAACATTGCAGCAAGGTCGGCTATGTAAGCCTCAACCACTTTTAAAGTGGACTCTGGCATTGCACCATTGACGGCAGTATCGAAGTAGATCTTTCCCTTCGTTAGAGGAAACTCATCCTTCAGCTTTAGTACCATGAAATAAGTTACTCACATAATAGAGAAAAAACTTTGGCTTATGCGCACGGGCATGGGTCCTCGGAATGTTTTATACCCCTGATAAAAACCTTAACTTTATGCCAGTTGAAGTTGTCCCATATAATAATGAATGGAAGCAGTGGTTCAATGAATTACGTGAACCTATTTGGGATAAGATATGTGACTTTGCAATTGAAATTGTCCACGTTGGAAGCACATCAATAGAAGGTATGAGTGCTAAACCGATCATTGATATGGACATTGTTATTGATGACTGGTCGAAGTTTCAGCCAATTGTTAATCAGTTAAAGATACTTGGCTACGTACATGTTGGCAACTTGGGAATTAAGGAGCGTGAAGCCTTCAAGCATGTGAAAGAGGCCAAGTATAGTCATAACCTGTATGTCTGTCATCATGATTCTATTGCCTACAGGAACCATATTCTACTTCGAAAGCATTTATTGGAGAATCCTGAAGATTTTAAGCGATATGCTGATTTGAAGTTTCATTTGACTGATGTGGCGATTGATGTTGACGAGTACTGTCGTTTAAAGACGAATCTGATCTTGGAGTTCTTGGAGAAAGAGGGTTTATCTAAAACGGAGCTTGACGAGATTCGCATGGAAAACCTTTCTTGATTAGTTTTGGAAATTATCTTTTTATTATGAACGTTTTTAGTAACTGCCCATATTTTTAGACACTTACTTGCTATAGTAAAATTGCGGAATGGCTTTGAGCAAGTTCGGCTCACTAGACTATTAACTTGAGAAATACATGGCGGTACTCCGGTCCAATATTTGACGCGCATACACACATTGGAACTATCAACGAAATATCCCGCATGATTGCCATCGAAGATGATTTTGGGGTTTCAAAACAGATTGGGATCGTTCATAATGAAGAAGGATTTCAAGCTGCAAAGGAGAAGTATCCTCACAGGTTCATCTTCGCAAAATATCTCTCCTTGAAAGATATAGCCCAGTATAATGTGGAACCTGTTCTTGGTGAGATCGCGAAACTTAAAGATCAGGGATATACTCTTGCCAAGTCGTGGTTTGGTCCACGTTGGCGCGACTGGGTTAATGTTCCGAAGGATTTTCAAATTAATCATCGTAAATTAGAGCCTATTTTTCAAGCTCTAGAAGATGATGAGATACCTCTCATTATTCACATGGGTGATCCTGATACCTATTATGCGTCTCAGTATAAGGATTCAGAGAAATACGGTACTAAGGAGGAGCATTTAAAACAGTTAGAAGATGTCTTATCAAGCCACCCTAAACTCAAAGTTCAGATTCCTCACTTTGGTTCACAACCTGAGATAGATAGATTATCAAATTTAATAAGGTGGATGGACGATTTTCCCAATGTTGTGGTCGATACAGCTTCATCAAGATGGATGGCCCGCGAGTTAAGCAAAGACACGAAGAAAGCGCAGGAATTCATGTTAAAGTACTCGGAGAGAGTCCTATTTGGGACCGATATCTCTTCCAGTCAAGTTGACCGTGACTACTTTTCTGGTCGATACGTTGCGCAGAGGATTCTTTGGGAAACAAATGAACTAGATACTCCCCTACCTTTTCCTGATGCTGACACTAAGGATACTGGGGGAACGGTGATCAATGGTCTTGATCTACCTCTCTCATGCCTTGAAAAGTTGTATTGGAAGAATGCAAAGCGATTATATGATTTTGAAACACTGTCTCCCTAGTAGGATAAGTTACTCTATTTTGTTTTAATCGTATGAACGATTCGAGTTTATGGATACTATAATATATGTTTCATGTGAGCTATTTTTAACGGTTTAATATGAACAGTGTTAAGGATATGCTAAGGGCTGGTAAGACCGCCATCGGAACGTCGGCTGCCCTATCCAGCCCCGTGGCTTTTCTGGCTGAATCGGGATTCGATTTTATACTCTTTGATACTCAGCACGAAGCTGTGAGTATCAAGGAACTTAAGTCTCAAGTTCAAGCTATGAGGGGAAAAAAAGTTGTCCCAATTATTAGAGTTGGGTCAAACGACCAAGCTCAAATCTGTTATGCATTAGACATAGGCGCAAAAGGCATCGTCGTGCCGATGGTTAACACAAAAGAAGAAGCTTTCAACATGGTTCAGTGGGGTAAATATCCTCCGGAAGGAAAAAGATCGGAAGA
>JBFYNP010000028.1:0-27230 GCA_041304325.1 Candidatus Bathyarchaeota archaeon | reverse complement strand
TCTTCGAACAGGAGGAGCCTGCCATTGAAGCAATACAAAAAGGGGATGTAAAACCGGGAGATGTTCTTGTAATCAGATATGAAGGACCAAAAGGCGGACCAGGTATGCGTGAAATGCTCGTTGCCACAAGTGCACTTGTAGGCATTGGTTTAGGAGAAAAAGTTGCACTCATCACGGATGGCCGTTTTAGTGGAGCTAGCAGGGGTCCATGCATTGGTCATATAAGCCCCGAAGCGGCAGTTGGAGGCCCAATTGCACTAATACAAAACGGTGATAAAATCAAAATTAACATCGAAAATAGAAGCATAGAACTAGAAGTATCGAAGAAGGAGTTGGCTAAACGTATGACTGAGTGGAAGCCAATAGATCCAAAAGTAAAGAAGGGATACTTAAGCAGATATGCCGCACTTGTAACATCGGCAGATAAAGGCGCTATATTAAAAATACCCTAATCTAAGATAGATTCTATCTTTTTTCTTGTATCCTCAGATGCCCCCAGTATTGTGATTGCTATTTTATTCTTCTCGAAAGTTTTAGCGATCTTTTGAATTTGAGATTCGGATACATCCATTATTCCTTTAACAACATCATCAATACTTTTGATTTTTCCATTCCTAAGATACGAGGCACCAAGCTGCATCATCCTACTATCGGTACTTTCGCTTCTTAGAAGGTAAAATCCTGCAGTTTTCTCTTTGATACTATTGAGGTCAAAATCACTAGTGCCATCATGTAATGAGTTAATTTCACGCAATGAGGTGTCCACAACTTTTACTAAGTTTTTCTCAATTGCTCCTGCGAAGACATTGAAAAGACCTGCGTCTTTAAGTGACATATTGCTCGTATAGATATTATATACTAAACCCTGTTTTTCGCGTACTTCTTGGAATAGTTTACTGCTAGCACCAACACCTAGATAACTATTAATAAGATTAAGAGGATCTTTGTCTTTACTTTCTGAGGGCTGCCCTTTAAAAGTAATCGCCATATGTGCTTGACTTGATTTTCGTTCAGTATAACTCCGAAGTGATTTGAATAATGGAGCTTCTCTACCCTGCTTGACAGATTCTCTCTGGAATGTAACATATTGCTCTACTAATCTTACGAGGTTTGCATGGTCGACTGCACCTGCAGCTGTTACGACGAGATTTGTTGGGGTATAAAAGTGATTATAATAGTTAGAGATCTGGTCACTCGTCATCGCGGTAAGAGTAGTTTCCTCACCAATAATGGGATGAGCAGCCCCATTTTCCCCCCAAGCAGTTACAGTATAAAGGTCATGAATTAGATCCTGGGGATCGTCATCTCGACTATGTATTTCAGACAGGACTACGTGAAGTTCCTTCTCAATATCTTTCTGTCTTAAAAGAGGATATTGAATAATATCAGAAAGTACATCAACAGCAGTTACTACGTCTCGTTCAACAACTTTCGCGTGATAACAAGTCATATCTCGGTCAGTAAAGGCGTTTAGATAACCCCCCCGAGATTCTATAGCGTTTGATATTTCCTTTGCATCCCTATTCTTGGTTCCTTTGAATAGAAGATGCTCTAGAAAATGAGAGCACCCCCAGAGATTACGAGTTTCATCTCGACTTCCTGCATCTAACCAGAACCCTAAAGCAACTGATTTAGAGCTTGGTACATATTCAGAAATTACTTTAACTCCATTGCTTGTAATAGAAGTATTAAGTTCCCGGTTATCCATACACAATCTCTAACTGTATTATTTTCGCTTGATTTATGTGTTGACTGAGTTTAGAAAAATAGATCAATAGTTAAGGTATTTTACTTTGAGTAAGGCGTTCCGCCATTGCCTTACCTGATTCAGTTAAAGTAAAATCGAGATCTGCCTCATGAATTTGTCCAAATAATTTTAGAATTTGACCTTTCAATGAAGTTGGTTTCACCGCCACTTCAAACAAAGGCTTATCGGAATGGGCAGAGTCAGGCCATGAATAGATCGCAAGTTTCTCCTTAGATATATTCATAGTCTTTCTTAAAGTCACATAAGTCATTTTTCCGCCTGATTTATAGAGAGTGACAAGAAGTTTAGCAGTGTAAAAAAGGTCTTCAATATCTTCTAAAGTTTCTTCATTTAGATCTAGTATTGAAGGTATAATCGGTTTTGGAGATAACACTCTTTCCACGGTCATTAGATTTGGAAGTGAGATGCCTAAATTTATTCCTGCCTGAGTAAGTATCCATCTGTCATACGTATATTTTCCTTCATAGTGAATAAGAGTAGGCTTTCCTCTATCTTTATCCTTCGATACAAGATCTGCTTCAAGTAAAGAATTTAGCCAGCCATTTATCTCTTTTTTATTCATTTTGTCTCCATTTTCAAGAAGTTTAGCTTCAATATCATAAGTAGTAATGTATCCGTTTTTTTTGTATTTGAACATTATTTGATATAATGTTCTCGCATTCTTACTATGAAGTGGTTTAAACCACCCTTCAAATAGGGTCTCAAAAATATCTACATCCGTTTTTATATCAATATTACCAATTTGGCTCATCAGGGCAATATTCAGTTATTTCCTGAATATTAACTTTCTGAAATAAATGTTGAAATTATTGAGTAAAATAATAATTCATTTAAACAACAATACAAAAATTAAAGTCTAGATAAAATAATTTTATTTGACATAATATTTTATACTAAGTGAGATAAGAAGAAATCAATAACTTAAATAATTTCTTTAAATTTGTGATAGGTAAAATTTTGAAATCGCATATACCAACTTAAAATACTTGAAATAAAATCAATCATTGCTAAGGTTAGTTTATGTCCTTTTTTTAATTTTAAAATCATATAATTTATCACTTTTTTAAAAAAAAACATAATTATTGTCTCATAATAACGAGGCAATATCGGTTAAAATTTCTTTTTATTATATCTTTCACCCAAAATTTTTAACATATCATTAACCATTGATGGAAAATCATAAGTTGGTTTCCAATTCCATTCAAAACGAGCTGCTGAATCATCGATTGATCTCGGCCACGAATCAGCAATAGCCTGTCGTCTATCAGGAAGATAATCTACTTTGAAATCAGGGAAATATTTCTTTATTTCATTTGCTAACTCAAAAGGAGTGAAGCTAAATGCAGCTAAGTTGAAGTCGGTGTGATGTTTTAAATCAATGAGCTTCACATTCATCAAATTATTTATGGATTTGATGCAATCAGGCATATATATCATTGGTAGTTTCGTATTCTCACTCAAAAAACTTGTATATTTTCTCTTTTTTATTACACTATACAGCATCTCAATGGCATAATCAGTGGTTCCGCCTCCTGGAAGGGCAACATTACTAATAACCCCCGGAAATCTTATCCCACGCACATCAACACCGTACTTGTTGAAATAGTAATTACCGAGGAATTCTCCAGCCAATTTTGTTATTCCATAAATAGATGTAGGATTCATCATTGTTTCTTGAGGAGTGAAGTCTTTTGGCGTACTTGAACCGAAAACAGCAATAGAGCTCGGGTTAAAAACCTGTTTCAAACCACATATCCTTGCAACCTCCAAAATATTGAAGAGCCCATCCATATTAACGCGCCAGGCAAGTTGAGGATTTAACTCACCCGATGCAGAAAGCACAGCGGCAAGGTGAATTATTGCTTCAATATCATATTTTTTTACAATTTCCTCTAACTTTATTCTATCGGTGACATCTAAAATTTCAAAAGGGCCTTCATCTGCTATTGGCAATTTAACATCTGAAGCTACTACACTTTCTCTCCCATACATCCTTCTAAGCTCAGGTGTAAGTTCAGATCCTATTTGCCCAAGAGCTCCAGTTATAAGAAGCCGTTTGAAGCCAATCAAATGTCATCCACATCTAAATAACAAATCGCTATAAGATAATATCTTCTCTTAAAGTAATAAAACGTTTAAACAAGATCCCACAAATATCTTTTTGATATTTTATGAGAGAACCAAAAGGCTTCCTTAAAGTAGAATATCAAGAGTTAGTAGAAAAAGCTCTTGATTGGAAGCTGCGTGAGATTCGTGGACCTAGTGAACCGGTCGTTAATATCGATGGAAGAAGCATGATTATGCTATGTAGCAACAATTATCTTGGCTTAACTACCCATCCAAGACTTAAATTAGCTGCACTTAACGCTATTAAGAGATATGGGGTTGGGTCAGGAGCAGTTCGACCAATATCTGGTACAATGGATCTCCACATAGAGCTTGAGAAAAGACTAGCTAACTTTAAAAAAGCGGAAGCTTCCCTAACCTATCCTACAGGTTTTGCAGTTAATTCAGGATTAATTCCGCAACTTGTTGGAGAAGGAGATTTAGTAATAAGCGACGAGCTTAATCATGGAAGCATAATAGATGGGGTCAGATTATCAAGGGGAGAACGCGCGGTTTACAAACATAGTGATACTAAAAATCTCGCTAAAGTCCTTGAAGATGCTGAGAAACATTCTCCGGAATATCGTAGACTTCTGATCATAACAGATGGCGTTTTTAGCATGGACGGAGATATAGCACCTCTTAATGATATCGTAAAACTAGGTAAAAAATATGGAGCTATGATATATGTTGATGATGCGCATGGAGAGGGAGTTCTTGGAGAGAACGGACGAGGGGTCGTCAATCATTTTCATTTAACCCATAAAGACATTCATATAGAAATGGGCACATTCAGTAAAGCCTATGGTACGATGGGTGGACACATCTCCGGAAGTCTTGATCTTGTGAGGTTTGCATGGAATAAAAGTCGAACCTGGCTTCTCAGTAGCAGTCAACCTCCATCTGTAACAGCTTCAACAATCGCTGCAATAGATGTCCTAGAGACTGAGCCTGATCATGTTAAAAATCTATGGAAAAACACTGAATATTTCAAGAAGGCAGTAGATGATTTAGGATTTAACACAGGTGTCTCAGCTACACCAATTATTCCAATAATTGTCGGTGAGAGTACAAAAGCGAAAGCACTAGCAGATAAACTCTACGCGAGAGGTATTTTTGTTGTACCTATAGTTTTTCCGATGGTAACTAAAGACAAGGCAAGAATAAGAATTCAGATGAACTCGCAACTATCAGAAGAGCAACTAGACGAAGTAATTGTCATTCTGACTGAGATTAGTAAAGAATTGGAAATTATTTAATCCATATCGCCATTTTTGTCTCGTTATTACGGGACAAAAAGGGCTTTATAGCTTGAAAAACTCAGACAAAACCTTACCACTTCGCTTCTTTATTACATCAGCACAAATTTGAGGTGAAATTTCCTTATACTCATAACCTAAGGAGGAAAGAAGCTCTTGTACACCCTTACCGATCTCAGGAGCAACCAGTATAGCTCGAACTCTACGCCCGGGGTCAAGATCTATTACATCCATATATTTTTTCAATTGAAGTACTGCTTCTTTCGAGGCTTTAACGCGTTTAAGTTCTACAATAGTTAGGATACCCTCTTTATCCCGCCCAAGTATATCAATAAACCCAGGGTCAACACTGTGTTCATGCGCTACAGGTTGGAAACCTTCCTCAAGAAGGCTGGGTTGAAGAAGTATAGCTTGCTGCATGTCACGTTCACTTGCATAAAGGTTGAAATCACCAAAATCTCGAAGGTCAAGAACTGCAACCATTATTAAAGATGTGTAAGTTATAACCATAACTTCATTATCCTTCCGTCTATAAACTCTTATTACAAGTCGTTCATCCAGAAGACTCGTCTTATAGATCGATCCTGGTGGTTGCCAATTTACAGGAGGATAATCTCTAGGACGGTGAACTAAAGCTGAGCCATCGGGCTTTAAAATTAAGAGCCGTTCTCCATTCTCAAGCTTACTATTCGCTCTGCCTTCATAGTCGACGTAACAGTTACCTGCAATCACAATTGTTTTGTGCCTAGAAACCCCTAGCTTTACAGTTTTCAACCCCTCTTCGAGGGTAGGGGAGTCAAGGATTACCTGTCGTTTTTCCATAACATTACCCTATGCTTGAAACTATTGTTGTCCAAGGCGCGTTCATTCTCTGATCAGTTAGCTTGAGATCCTCCGTAGCGCCACTCAACAAAAATGTGTTATGACCGGGATAAAGCCTATCAGGTTTAGCCGCGATCAACCGTTTGATACTATTCTTCCAAGCGTCAAGATCGAATCCGGGACCATTTATAAAGCCAAGTTTTCCTCCTTGGAAAGCCACATCACCCACTAAAAGGCTGTTCATCCCATCTTTTTCTGTAAACTTTAAAGTGAAGCACCCCGGTGTATGTCCGGGAGTATGAAGAATACTGAAGACTATTTTACCTATTTTTACTCTATCTCCATCTTTGAGGTATCCATCTAACTTTGGGGCCTTGAAATTAAGCCCCCATATTTTTCCCATCTCATAAAGAGAGTATTCATCCAAAGATTCGATGGAACCTGCATCAGCCTTATGTGAAAGAAGCCGACATCCTAACTTTTCTTTTATCTCATAAGCTCCACCAATATGATCGAAATGACAGTGACTTAGAAACACAGTACTAATTTTTTTTGGTTCAAGCCCCATCCTCTCTATGTTTTCCAGTATATTAGATACACCCAAGCCTCCGCCTATATCCATTACAGCATACTCGCTCCCACAGTCAACAAGGTAGACATTACAGTCACCTTTTGCAGAATAACCATATCCACTGCCACCTATTAGGTAAACACTTTCAGTCAGCTTCATTTCTATCCATTCTGGTCTTCATTGTGGAAATATAAAGCGATATTCCAATGGTTACGGCGTTAATTGCGTCCTATCATACATGGATACGGATCTTGTCTCGATGCTTGAATCGAACCCGCGATCACCCCCTTAGATCATTGATTAAATTTACACAATTTTGTACTTCGAATAATAAAACCATGAAAAATCGAGGAAAGATCGGTAATTAATATTTAGGCCTTATAAAAAACATACCTTCGAAATTAGGGACATATTAACTATCCATCTGGACGCTATTTAAAAACAATTAGAAGAGATATTTTTCTTGATTATTTATCTGGATTGAGTTTCTTAAACTCTTCCTCCATCATAGGATAGTGTTTAGAGGTAAACTCATCCATTTTATCAGGATGAGTAAGCTTTACATGGAATCTGACGCCACCAGGACTGGCGGATTTTCTTGTGCAGTACGGGCAATTATACTCATGCATTTGTATCGACATATTTATCCTCCAAGTAATGATAGTATATATGGTATTAATAGTTTTTACTACTAAACTTTTATGGAGTAGCGAACCTTTTTACCCTTAAAGGATGAGAAAGCTCCAGTGTCTCTATGAGTAAGAAAGAAGACAGTAAAGTTATCTGGTTAACTTGTCCAGACTGTGGCTCTAAGATCGGTATTATACTTTCTGTAGGTAAATCCCCCACGATTAGTCACGGAGTGATTACATCTACCACTGAGAACCAAGAGACATGGCCGCCCATAGAACATGATGGTTTTGAGGAGAAGTTAAAAGCTATAGGTATAGACACAGGACTCCTCAACATAAAAGAGGAGGCAGACTTGATTAGGGTTAGCCCTAAGAAGTTCTTAGGGGATTTATGGGGACCAATCAACGATGCGATTAAAGGGGTTAATGGAACTTGGATTAAGGAGGGTCGTGACAGCCGCTGGGAAATCAAGAAGGAAGGAAACTGATCTTTAGATAATGCGCTATTATTTTGAATAGAATTGTCCAGTATTTATCCGCTCGCGAATACCTCGTTTCATATTTTTCAAACTTATTTCAAAATTATAATTTATCAGTCAGCATTTGCTGATGATTCTCAATTTTTAAGAATTTTAGTATAAGCCCTTAAAGCGTAGTAACAGGTTTAGAATAAAAATTTGTGTTATCAAAAGTAGATATTAAGGACATAAATGTTAGCCATTGACCTATAATTTCGCATGTAAAAGGGTTAGGGAAAAACGTTGCAAAGTATATTAAAAACGCATCTTTCAACGCTTTTAAATCTCAGTTCAAGAAAAGATAGATGTGCAGCCTTATCACGCCGTTTATGTTGATGACCAAACAGTTATTCCTATGTTAAATGAAGCTGATAGTCTCAACAACGATGGTTATGGTTCAAGACGTGAGGATAAGCTGCTACAATTGGAACCTTACGAAACCCTATACCTCGTTGAGAAGGAGCGAATAATTGTCGTTGATGAAAAACTCCAACGAGTCTTGAGTTTTCAGGAGCTTTTAGCTCAGTATTCAGAGAATGATTTACTTGTTTGGACCATTTACGTTACATATCGCGACCTTCGGAGTAGAGGTTTCGTCGCTAAACAAAAGAAAGGCAGTCATGATCACTTTCTAGTTTACGAACGTGGCACATATGGTAAGAAACCTCCGAACTTTTACATCCACATTGTATATGAAGGCGCCACTGAGACGGTGGGCCATTTGCAGACTGTCCTTGAAAAAGTGAAGAATTCAGGCATGATTCTAAAACTTGCAGTTATTGATAGACGTAGTGAAGTTGTTTACTATACGTTGAGTGAATTAAATTTCAAAGAATTAAGTTCTGATGAAATTGAGTAACTCTCCTTGTTTAACTTTTACCTGTTGACCAGTATCCATGTCGCGTACTGTCACGGAGTCTTCTAGGAGTTCTTTCTCTCCAATGATGATCACTTTTCGTATATTTTTCTTTGATGCATATTCTAACTGTTTTCGAATGTTTCGATTGAGTAGGTCAACCAACGCAGGTATCCCTGCTGATCGTAGGTTCTGGGCTATAACAATCGCTTGGGACTCAGCTTTTTCCCCAATTGCAGCTACGAGCACATTAGCACCTAGCTTTAGATCTTTAAAACCTCCTTTCGTATCTAGTAGGGATATTATTCGCTCTATGCCTAATGCGATACCTGTTGCCGGTGTAGATTCGCCACCGAATACATTTATGATCTCATCATATCTGCCTCCACCTGCAATACTGCCATAGTCCTCATACCCTTTCGCTGTAATTTCGAATACTGGGCCTGTGTAGTAGTCTAAGCCTCTTGCTAGACTGAGATCGATATTTAAATATTCATAGAATCCAAAACTTTTTGCGTAATCTACGATCTTTTTGAGAGAAACACATCCCTTTATTCCTTGATCATTATTCTCAAGATATGTTTCAGCTTTGGAAAGGACAACTTCAGGTTTATCTTTTATCGATAACCTATCTAAAAGATCTATGGAAAATGACTTGTTTGAGACATAGCGAGATAACTCATCGACAACAGCATCTCGACCAATCTTATCGAGTTTGTCAACTATACGAATAATATCTGAAATATGTTCTTTAGGCATACCAGAAATCAGAATAAGTGATTCCAGTATTCTACGATCATTGAGCTTAATCACAAAGCCCTCAAACCCTAGTTTTCGAAGACACTCTACTGCTACAGCTAAAATTTCTGCATCGGCTAGAGGGTCAGAAACTCCAATAGTATCGGCGTCAGCCTGCCAAAACTCCCTGAATCTTTTCTCGCTAGGATTTTCATATCTCCAGACTGGCCCTATCGCGTAACGTTTGAAAGGCATCAAAAGCTCTCTATGATTCGCCACCACACGAGCTAGACTTGCAGTCCATTCAAATCTTAACCCAAGTTCTCTTTCGCTTTTATCTTTGAAGTAATATATCTGATTAATGACATCAGCCCCACTCTTCATCTTTAAAAGCTCCCAACTTTCGAAAGCGGGTGTACCCAGAGGTTCAAAACCATAGATCTCATAAACTTCACGGATTTTATCGAGTACCCAGTTCCGCTTCAGCATCTCATCTGGAAGAAAATCACGGGTTCCTTTAGGTGGCTGGAACATTACATGGGAAGAAACAGCCTCAATATTTAGGAATATTGATTAATACTATACATCTTTGACCTAATCAACCTATAACCTAGATCAGGTGGAGTGATGGATAGAATTTACGTCTAAAAAGTTGACACTATGTTACTACGGGGTGTTAATCTTGTCTTTAGAAATCCTCTGAAATAAGCCTTAAAACAGCCCCGATAGGACCTATCAAGCACTTATCCCCGGCATTCTTGAAGAACCAGTTCTAATAAATTTACCTTATATTAGAGTTATTTTACCAATTAAGACGTATTTAAGCCTATTTCGCGTTTTAGAACAAGCTCCTAAAATAAGGCTATATAGACTAAATATCAGTCCATACACTTGTACAAGCTTATCGAGGCTTTCACAATCTTTAAAAAAATAATAAAAACTTTTTTTCGAAGGTTTATTGGTTGGAAGCACTAGTAAATGTTTAAAAAAACTGAGTTTACTTCATTGCGCCTTTGAGGATCGGATAAATATCCTCAATTTGTTCCTGAACCATTGTTTGATAGTATTGATATAAGATGCTTACTGCGAGGAGTGCGCCTGTTCCACTTCCGAAAACCCCGAAAAAGTCACTAAAAGCAGCTAAGGCTCCAACAAGAGCTCCACCAATTATTGTAATCGTAGGGATATATCTGTTTAATATTGCCATTATTGGGCGCTTATCTCTCCGGAAGCCAGGTACCTGCATGCCTGAGTTAATTAATTGATCTGCCATTTGGTCTGCGCTTTGTCCACCTATTTGAAGCCAAGTAATACTGAAGATGATGCAAAACGAAATTACGATTAATGCATATATAAGAGCATGAACGGGGTCCTGGAATACTCGCGATAACGCGCGAGGAGAGGTAGTGTAATAGACTATACCCCCGAATGCGATGGGGCCTTGGTCTGTTTGTTCGTACATTGCAATCATGTTGAGCCAGAAACTGCTGTTGGCGACGTTCCACCTGCTCCATATTAATTGGGCGAACATATGTAGACTCGCGAAGAGGCTGTAAGCAAGTATCACTGGGATGTTACTTACGTATAGGAGTTTTAATGGCATCTTTCCTCGATATCCTCGGTAATTACTGTGGGCTATGGGGAGTTCTACGCGCATGCCTTCGAAATAAACGACTATTAGGAATACAGCTATCGTGGTTGTGAACCCTATCATATCTGGCCACCCATCTGGTCGGTAGAACCACTGCCATACCTCTTGTTTTTGCCATATACCATCAATAAAGGCTAATATTGCACCATATTTCTTGCCATCGCCCATCTGAACAAAACTGAAACTACTCCACCATACAGTTTGCGTGATACCTGCGACGATGAATAAACTTATTCCACTTCCTATCCCCCATCCTTTTTGGACGAGTTCGTCTAACATCATAATTATAACTCCAGCTGATAGGAGTTGAACGAAAATTAGTGAAGATTTGACGAGAGTCACTTCGCCGTATTGGCCACTTAGAATATAGAGACTAGATTGTACGATGATCATAACGAGGCTGAAGAATTTACTCGCAGTAGTAAAGAGCCCACGGTCTTCCGAATTGTTTCGATCAAAGCTAATAATTTCTGATCCTGCCAGTAGTTGAATAATTAGACCAGCTGTAACGATAGGACCGATACCAAGCTCCATGAGGGTTCCCCTTTGTGAAGCGAAGACAATACGTACAGTTTGAAACGTGTCTGCACCTTGGATAACAGGAATTCCGTAAAGGGGAGTCTCGCTCATTACGAAGTATATGATTAATGCGAAAAGAGTCCAGAGGAGGCGGTTCTGAAAACTGACCTTCCTCACCGGTGCCTTAACCTCAGGTATTATACGAGAGATGGGCTTGAAGAGGTCTAAGAAGCGCAAGTTTATCACTCTATTAAACTTCCGCCAGCGCTTTCGAGCTTTTCTTTAGCGCCGTTTGTAGCGACCTCTACACGGATTTTAAATCCTATATTGACTTTACCTCGCCCAAGGAGTTTTCCAATGCCGAGTTCGGTGAGATCTAGTTCTAAACCATTAGCGATTGTTTCTGGACCCATCAGTTTTTTCGCTAGATCTTCGAGTTCTCCAACATTTATCGTTGCTGGTGATAATTCTAGGCTTGATGGTGGCTTGAACCCAATATTTCTATATCGTAATGGGTTGAATTTGACGGTCTGGATCCAGAAGTGTTTGTGACCTCCAGCGAATCCCTTGCCACCTCGGCTACCAGACTTTCGGTGTTGGCCTACTTGACCCCAACCGCAGTATCTTGAACCACGATATCTTCGAGTTCTTCTTAAATCGTGAGGCATTTCATTCACCGTTTTAAATTTTTTTCAGGTTTTTTAATGTTGACTTTGTCCCGCGCTCCTTAGCACATTCTCTTGACGAGTTCGTCAATGGCTTCGCCGCGGTTTCCGAGTTCACCCTTGTCTCTGAAGGGGCGTTTGACAGTCCTTTTGAATCCCTTTTTTGGGGGGTGCATTCTGAAGAACGGTTTAATACCGACAAGGCTAGAGAAGTCAAGTTCACCGCTCTTGATTTTTTCAGCGAGAGCGTCTATTCCTTCATATCCAAGCTCTTTTATTGCCTCATCTGTTATTTGTTTGTCTCCTATAAGTCTACCACGTTTCTCGAGGACAAGTTTGATCATCTCAACACTGGGCTCTCCCCACGTTATGTAATCCTTCGCTTTACGAAGCATTCCGAGATAACTTGGGGTTTCCTTGAGTATGGTTGCACAGTTTGTACGATCGACGCGGAGCATCTTCATAGTATCCTTCACAAAAAAGGGACAGTCTATTCCACCGCGTATCCTGATTACTATCATTGTCTTCTCAGACATCATTTTGCCCACTCCTGAGGGGTCATGATCTTGGCAGTTTGCTTTAATGCCTCAAATGTAGCATAGGAGAAACTACAAACAGTAGATGTTGTTCCTGTAGCTTTGCTCCAACAGTCCTTAATACCAGCCAAGGTAAGTATGACTTTTGCGTTGTCGCCAACTACCTGGCCGAGTCCTTGAGGTCCAGGGAGAAGAGTTACCACTACACTGCCTGATTTGCCAATGACTTTATACGGTACACTGTGCTGAGTTCCGCATCCACACTCCCAGCTGCCACATCCTCTCTTCACAGGGTAGAGGTTTAGTTTAGCGGTACGGATACCTTTCTCTATTGCATTTCGTACGCGTTTCGCTTTACCTACTCCTATTCCTATGAGCCCATTTCCATTTCCAATAGCAACTACAGCGCGGAACCTACTATTTTCTCCGGCGTCGGTTTGTTTCTGTACCATACTGATGTCTATGACTTCATCTCGGAGTTCTGGGACGAGAGTATCAATGATCTCTACCTCTCTCACTTTAAGGCCTTCACGGAATATATCGTGAATAGAGGTAATTTGGCCTTCTTTAACCATTTTTCCTAACTGAGTGCGGGGCACCCACGCCTCTAGCGAAGGGCCTTCTCTATCGTATGACTCTCGACTCATTTAACCCAATCCTCCTCAATTTTCTTTTTTGTTTCTTCGAAGTGTTCTGGAAGAACTTCAGGGCGAATGCCCTTACGGAGATAAGCAGAGAAAAGCCGCTCATAAACTGCGGGTTCAGCAATCTCTTTAGCGTATTTCGCTATGTCTCCCCCATTTATCCTTTCGGGTGGAGGAATTATATCACTATCGCATGGCACATTTAATCCAGCGTCTATAGCGCCTTTTACAACGGCGAAAATCTTGTTCCCTTTTGTGTGTCTTCTTAGACCTAAGTCAAGGTAAGCCGTATTTACTCCAGCTTTTAATGCCTTTTTACCGGCAATATACCCAAGAAGATATCCTGCAGGAATGTTTTTGCAACTTGCCTTCCATCCATACTTTGAGAATAACTCATTAGAAGTAGCTTGGGTTATGACTATGTCTCCGATTAATTCTGCTTTAATGATCTGGGCGATTAACCTATTGTTACTAGTGCGAACCACAAACCGCGGGTTCTCTGAAGTTACGAGGACACGGCGGGCTTGATAGTCGGTTTTTTGCTCTCTTCTGCGTCTGAAATGTACTACATAACTTGCGTCTTTAGCCAAAAGTTCTCCTCCTAAGTTTCTGTTCGTTGATGTGACGTTCAAGATCTGCTACGCTTTTGAATTCTCCGCCTTTAGCCTTCATATAAAGACCTCTGTAGACGTTAACTGCGATTGTCCTGTTGTCCTTGAGTTTTGTCAAATGATTTCTGAGAGCACGAATTCGATTAATCCAATTTTGCTTTCTTGATACGATCGCGTATTTTTTACCTTTTTTCGTACCCATACCAATACGGCGACCGGTTTTCTTCTTTTGAGCAAGTACTCTTGCTCTTCCACGACTAGGTCGTTCCGTGGATATGGCTTTAATAGCGCCTTCATGGATGAGTTTGCGGATCTCATCTCGTGTAATTGCTGATTCTACATTCTCAAGTGTCTCGGGGTTAAACCATATTCGGTTTTCGCCGACTTCGAGAATAGTAGCTGCTAGTCTTCTCTGGTTATTAAGATTCATTTCTTGTCATCCTCCAGTTTCTCGAAGTCCGATTTTTTCTTAGTAATACCAGCATTTAGAATACGAATATTATGTTTGCTGGCTTCTTCAATAATAGCAGCTCGCTTTTTTCCTCCTACTGTTCCACCTATACGAGCAACTTGGCTCTCAGGGATTATAGAGTTTAAGTCAGCGACGTTATAGATTAGAATTTCTTCCTTTCCGGAAGAATGTAGTCCTCGTACTGCGGCGGGACCTCCCCAACCTATATTAGCTACTCTAGGCCAGCTCTTCTCATTTGTACGCATTTTATTATCTATACCGCGTGGTCTTCTCCACTTCTTTTCAATTTTTACAAATCTCCAAGATTCGAAAGCGTAAAAGTCAGGACGGACTCTGTTTATCCTTTTTCGTACTCTGAGTAGTCTTCTTTTTTCGGTTTCAATCATATCTCATTCACTCCCTGCTATAGACGTATATACCGTCCAAGAACTTTCTCAGGTCTTTGTTGTGTACTTTAGTGCATTGGTGAATATTGCCTGCTGTTTGACCGACGTCATCTTTATCTATACCTTCCAAGATGACATCTTCTTGCTTAATTGAAACTTTTGTATCACCGATTATGTTTGTAATTCGAGCTTTTCTTTCGCCGATGAAGTTTTCTATATGAACTTTTTTTCCTATGATCTTGATAGACATTGGAAAATGTACGAAAACTATCTTCATCTTATAAGTGTATCCTTTAGTAACACCTTTTATCATGTTACCTATTTGTGCTGTAACAGTACCAACTAATGCTGCATCTAGTTTACGAGCGCTTGCTGCTTGAAGGTGTATTCCTTCGGAGTTGTTGGTAATTTTCACCTTAGTATGTGCAAAATCCCGTGTAATTTTTCCTTTAACACCTGTTACTGTAATTTGATTTCCCACTAGGCTGAGTTGTACATCTTCAGGGATCTTTATCATGTTCTGAACTAGTTCTAATGACATTTTTCTCACCTAGTAGACGTAAGCGATCACGACACCGCCTACGTTTTTTTCTTTTGCATCTTTATGGTCGAGGACGCCTAATGGTGTTGATAAGATTACAGCTCCTAACTCTCTGCTAGGGAGGAAACGTTTCTCCCATTTCTCCATCTCTTTTACTTTCGTTGCATAGCGTGGTCTTATTGCTTTACACTCATTTATTCGGCCAAAAAGTTGGACTCGGAATTTGCCTTGTCGACCGTCATCAATGTATTCTATCTCACCGATATAGCCTTTAGCTTGAATAAGTCTAAGTACTCTCCCGACGAGACTTGATGCAGGGGTTATAATGCATTCTTTTTTTCGTCGGTTTTCGTGATTTATTATCGAGTTAAGTGCGTTTACTAATGGGTCCATGCATTATCACCTATATTTTGTGAAACCTAGGGAAGCAGCGGTTTCTCTGAAGCATCTTCTACAGATGTTTAGGCCATAGCGCCGGATCAGTCCATTGTGATTACCACATCTAACACAACGACGTGTTCCTGCTCCTGTTGTTCTCTTTTTTTGCTCACTCATTTGGGTCGTACACCTCTACTCCGTAGGTTTTTGTTACGAAATTCATGCTCTCAGTAGGAATTATTCTATGGAGCTTCCCGATTTTACCTGCCGCTCGTTTTCTTTGATGGATATGATAACCAGGTCTCTCAACAGTAACTATGACATCCATTCCAATTATTCCTAATGTTGGATCATATTTTACGCCAGGGATGTCGATATGCTCTTTTATACCAAAGGCAAAATTACCTCGTTTATCGAAGCTTCGGGATTTTAATCGGTTACCATTAGCTGTGAAAGCTCTTTTAAGGAAGTTTTCTGCTTTCTCCCCGCGTAAGGTAACCATGCAAGCGATTGGCTCTCTTCGGTGGATATTCCAGCTTCTAATGGTTTGCTTTGCCATTCGTTGGCAAGGCTTTTGACCTGTGAGCTGCTCCATGATCATCTGAGCGTGTTCGAGTGGATCACCCGACTCTCCCACGGATATGTTGACGACCACTTTCCCGATCCTTAGAGCCCGCATTGGGTTGGTCTCTACGATTTCGGTTGACATTTTAATTGTTCTCCGGTAATGATATCAGGGACTCCGTTACACCGATGGGGAAGACGTACTTCATGAGGGTACGAATATCCTCTCCATTAGGTGTCCTTACGGTGGCGGTCTTTTTCCAGCCTGACTCGTCCCCAAAGCCTATTACTATACCAGTTTCACCTTGACTCCTGCCACCTGTAATTATTATCGATAACTGATCTTTAAAGGCAATAGATTCTATAACTTCCTGTGATGGAATTTTGATCTTTAAAACATCGTTAACTTTGTATGGAGTTTCAGTTGTGATATTCATCGTCCTTCCATCGTGAAGGCGAAGTTGAGTAATACCTTCTTTTAGAGTTGTTTTACCAATAATGCGAACAAGCTTTACGCTTGTTTCATCTCCCTTTATTTGATGTAAACTCCATCGTCCACCTTTTTGAGGAAGTACGCGATAGTTCACACTGGCATCTGGCATACTTATGACGTCCATCAGTCCTACTGGGAAACGCTCATTTAGTCGTACTTTCCCATCAACTTTTACTTTACCCTGTTTAACGATCATCTTCGCTTCACGGGCAGTTGTTGCAACTTTTAGTACGTCACGAATTACTACGGTTAGCGGCATCGTTGTATTGAAAGAGTGTGGACCGGGAGACGATTTTATAGCCCAAACTGCTTCTTTTCTATGAATGCTCCAGAACGCTGGTGCTTGATGTCGCTTTAAATGTCTTGTTGGACCTTTTCTACCCATTTAAATTACTCCTCCTTTTTGAAACCCTTGCGTTCAAGGATCTTTTTTCTCCAATCATCTTTGAGATCTAATTTTGTAATCATGACATTAGATGATCTAACAGGAATTTGAACAGTAGTTCCATCTAAACGTGTTCGGTTAACACCTTCAACAAACAATTTTCCTTCCTGTGGATCAACGCGTAATACTTTGCCTTCAGTCATTTTGCGATCACCTTTTATGATCTGTACTGTGTCATCTTCGATAACTGGCATTGTTTTAGCACCGTGTTGAGTTTTGAGGCTAGGGCTAAGAGGGGCTGAGAGAAATTTTCGTCTGATGTGAAGTGGTGAGTTACGTTGTGCCTTTCGGGTAGTCCTAGGTTTTGTTGTACCTTCTTTATTCAACTTATACTACCATCCTCGCGGTTGTGCCAAGTCGAGCCCATCTGTCTGCAGCTTCTTTAGCAACGGGTCCCTTTATATCAGAACCTCTAAGAGTGCCTTCTGGGGTAAGTATGACTGCAGCATTATCTTCAAACTGTATCCATGAACCGTCTATTCTACGGTATGGTTTCCTTTGACGGACAATTACAGCATTCATTACTTGTCTTCTCATCTCAGGGGTGCCTTCTCGACAGGAAACTACGCATAAGTCTCCAACTGATGCCGATGGAAGTCTTCGACGACGACCTTTCCAGGCAAGAACTGTAATGAGACGGAGGACACGTGCACCACTGTTGTCAGTGCATATAAAGACGGAACCAGTAGTTAGACCTCCACTGATTCTGCGTCTAGGTGCAACTCTCTTCTTAATCCTCTTACTCATCTAGATCACACCTCCTCAGCTAGTTTTTCAACGACACAAAAAGATTTTGTTTTACTTAGAGGTCTGCATTCTGCAATGCGAACCATTTCACCATTTTTTGCGTCGATGCAGGGGGGATTATGTGCGGTTATCCTGCTACTAGCTCTCGTGTACCTTTCGTATTTTCGGTTGTATCTGGTGTAGTCGATGCGGATAACAACAGACTTCGTCATCCTGTCGCTAACCACCATACCATCCAGTACTCGACCCCTTACCGCCAAGGAGCCGTGGAACGGACAATCTGGGTCACTACACTCGTTTTCGGGTTTCTTGAGGCTCATCAATTTTTTTCGCCCTACCAACTTCGTTTATTTTTTTTCTTAATACGGTCTTCTGGTCGACCGATAAGGACTTTGCCCTCGACCTCAACCAAGGTTCCACCTAGGTTGAACACAAATGACGCGTTTTTCTTTGCCACAATTTTAGATTTTCCTTTATGGAAAATAATAATTGTGTTTCGCGTTTCTTCAATTAATTCTCCATTAATGTTTTTACAATAATCATTGCTGTCGCCGCTCACTTTTACTTCCAGCCCGATAGTTTCATGCCGGAGTATGTTTGTAGCGGTGACGGGCGTCACTGTTTTGACGCCTCCTCGTTAATAATAGTCTGCAATCTCGCTATTGATCTTTTAAGGGATTTGGGTTTACCGGGACTTTCTATTGCACCACCGGCTTTTATCATTGTAAGCATTTTTATTAATTCAGTTCTAAGTTCTATGAGTTTTTTGTTTCTTTGCTCTGAGGTCATCTCTCGTAGCTCAGTTTTCCTTACTATGGGCATTAAATATCCTCCTTTTTCTCTTCGCCTTTGAGCTTTTTCTCTACATCTTCAGGATTTTCGATAGGTGTTTCTAATTGGGAAACTTTTTCTGTAGATTCTGTTGTTTCTTCTATTGGTTTTTCAAGATTTGAGTTTTCTTCAGAGAGTTTTTGTATTTCGAGTTTTATTTGGTCTATTTCGTCTTCAGGTTTTACTTCCGGCGCTTCAGGCGTGAATGGTAATTCAGGTTCTTCGATATCTGGTAATCCCGATAGATCAATTTTATCAGGGAATTTTGCATCAGGTGGAACAATATTTACAGTTACGCCAAGCATACCTCTTTTCTGCTTAACATGCAAGGTAGCATGACGAACATATCGTTTACTAGGTTCCCCCGCTTTTGGAATATAGCCTTCATTTACTCTTTCGAATCGTGCTCTAGCACTTCGAATAGGTCCTTTGAGTATGATCTCACAGCCTAATGCTCCACTATCCATTATTCTGCGGAGACTCCAAAATATGCTTCTACGGAAATGTACACCACGCTCAAGTGCATTTGCTACTCGTGCTGCCATAATTTGAGGGTTAAATTCAGGTACCTCTATTTCCACAACAGTAATTTGAGGGTTTAATAGACCTATCTGATGCTCTAGTTTCTCTGATGCATCTTTAATGGCACGTCCCTTTTTTCCAATAACTCGACCTGGCCTCATCGTAAATAGATTTATTTGAGCTCCTAATGGAGTCTTGGTGAGATTAATACCACCATATCCAGCTTCTTGGAACTCCTTTGAAAGAAGTTCATCTACCTGCATACGTTCTTTGGCGTCACGAATAATGCGCTTGACTGTTGACAAATTAAGCCTCCTCAACCACTACTTCGATATGTGTAAGATGTTTATTGTATGGTGATGCCCGGCCAAAAGCTCGGGGAATGAATTTTTTAATAACACGGCCTCTAATGGCAGCTATATGTATTATCTCTAGGTCACTAGTGTTTAGTCCTTTGAACTGTGCGTTTGCTTCGACTGCATCTAAGACAAGTAGAATCTTTGATGCGGCTTTTTGGGGATATCGACCAGCGTCGAAACCTTGAGCCTCTCCTCTATGAGGTACTTTACCTCTATAACGGTAATATGGTACTGGCTGCTTAAGGTCGATAACTTTTTGCAAAGTTTCCTTCGCTTTCGCCAGTTTCATACCCTTTATGTAATGGCAGATCTCTCGGGCTGATTTAGGTTTAATCTTCAGATCTCTGCCGCTAGCAATGGCTGTTTTTTCTTGGTCCAGCCCTGTTATTGAGTATCTCCAGGATGGCATATACGCACCGTTCGCCTTAGTTGGTATCGGGGGTTTATATAAAAACGTTTATGCAATTTCGTTTCTAATTGAAAAGTGGGCTACTTTTTTTGTGTGTAATTATTAAAAGATTTTTAAGTTGATAATTATAAAAAAAATAAATATATTAAAATATAAAATGACTAATTCAGTAATTTTGGAAGAAAAACTGATAATAGAAAGGGAAAAGTAGACTACTTCAAGGGGATGTACATCGAACTTCGAGATGCACCGATGCCAGGCTTTCCGTGCCGTACAGGAGTGTTCGTTATTGAGAACTCTCCGGTAAAGTGACCTAGCATTTTTTCATTAATTTTAATCTCGATAAACTCGCTGCCCTTATGAACGAATATTGTTTTTCCTACCATTTCAGGTAATACAACAAGGTCTCTAGCATGAGTTTTGATGGGTTTTGTATCACCCATTCGAATTCTTTCAATAACAACTCTCTGCTCATGACTGAGGCCTCTCTTTAAGCTTCGTCTTGTTCTACTTGTGAGAAGCTTCATGAACTCATCCATGCTCATGGATTTTAGTTCATCCAGTGATCTTCCACGATATTTAAAGTTCTTCGGCATTGTTACTTCACCTTATTTCTCTATATTTAACCGATCCGGTTACTCCCTAACTTGACGTTTTGATCTGCCACGGCCAGAAGAACGAGCGGCAATTAGCCCAACTTTCGCTCCTGGGGATAGACGTCTGCCAACAGTTGTAGATTTACCCGGTCGCCTATGTCGACCTCCACCGTGGGGATGGCTTGAAGCTGTCATTTTTACACCGTGTGCTACGGGATAAACTTGATTACTTGCTTTTGCTGCATGCCATCCTTCACCTGCTTTTAGGTAAGGTTTTTCTAAGCGCCCTCCGCTGGAGATGATACCAATTGTAGCTCTAGCACCTAGAGGGATATGTATGCTTTTCTTAGAAGATACTTTTACAACGCTGTAAGCAGGGTTATGTGAAATTATTGTACCATAAGCCCCACCTGAGCGAGCAATTTTTCCTCCATCACCGGGTTTAAGCTCGATATTGTTGACAAGAGTTCCTTCAGGTATTGAATTTACAGGTAAAACATTGCCAACAGAGTGATCTGCGCCTAAGCCAACTTGGATACTTTGTCCAACATATGATCCTTCAGGTGCAGCTGCGTAATATTCGATCCCATTATTCATTTTTATTAGAACAAGAGGAGCAGATCGACCTGACTCGTGTACAAGTTCGACAATCCGGCCTTCGAGTTTCTCTTGAGATACCGGCGGGTAACGAGCTACTGCTACTTTTCCAGTTTTTGCAGCTTGGAATTGAGGTGTTCCCTGTCCACGTCTTTGTACCTTAATTCTTTTTCCCATTCACAAACACCTACAGTATACCTAATTTGATCGCTACCTCAGATGCTTGGTAGTCCTTTGTAAGTTTAACAAAGGCTTTTTTCTCACCTTTACGAGTAATGAGGGTGTTGATTTCTTTAACCTCTACATCATAGAGTGTTTTTACAGCTTTTGTTATATCGAGTTTATTTGCTCTACGGTCTACAATGAATATGAGTTTGTTCTCGTTCTCGATCATGTAGACGCTACGTTCAGTCATTGTGGGATATTTTATTACATCGTGGGGATCCATCTTAGAATTCCTCCCATAACTCGTCGAGGTTGATAAATGCGGTTTTAGCCCAAACCACTAATCGTCCGGGATGTGCTCCTGGTGCGAGTAATTCAGCATTAAGGTTTTTAGCAATAGTGATGTCTACGCCGGGGATATTTCGAGCTGCTTTGATAATGCCTTTGTCTTCGTTTATTACTATTAGTGGTCCTTTACCAATCTTTTTGCCTCGGCCTCTCATGTTGCCTCTGCCTGCGCGTACTGACTTACGATTAGCACGCTCAACATCTGCAATAATGCCAAGTTTTGTAAAAAGATCCTCTACTTCTTTCGTTTTTTTGAGTTCTTCAATAGAGTCATCTATAACGATGGGGAAGGGTTTTGAGTCAGTTATCGTGTGTCCACGTGCGGCTACAATCTCCTTATTTGCAGTTGCAGCGATCCCACTACGGATAGCAAAGCGTTTTTCTTTTTTATTGATCCTTTTGATTATTACTTTTATTGATCTAGGAGGTGTTGCAAGGTGGCCTCCGACTGCTTGTACGGCAAAGTCAGCTCGGCCACTCTGTTTAAGGCGAGGCAGTCTGGCTTGAGCGTGTCCGGTTCCTTTACTTAAGGCTGTATTCCGTTTACCAGCCATTGGATCTCGACCTTGAGGTTGGAAGCTACGGCTCTGTTGAGAGATGACTGCACGGGCGATTACGTCGGGGTGAATTGAGGTTTCGAATACCTGAGGCATATCTATTTCGTCTACTTGTTCAGACGCAAGATTCAGTACTGGAACTTTCATTGTTTTGTCATCTCCTTTTTCCATTCTGTGGCGATGAAAGTAACCTGAGGCTGCTTTTTGGGATAACTCGTTTGTGTTCTAACAGCTTTTCTCATTCGAAGTAGACGTTTTGGTGTGCCCTGGACACTTCCTTTGATTACAATATAGTCACTCTTTACGACGCCATATCGATTGAATCCACCTTTGGGGGAAACTCGTTCGCCGTCGCTTCCGAGGAGTAAGATACGTTTGTTGAATTCTACGCGGTGATAGCTGCCCATTTGTCCTGCACGCGGAACATTTGGGTTGATTGTTCTAGGGGAGGCGGGGTTGATTGATGCAACTCCCCTAATGGTTTTTCGGGATTTATTTTGGAGAATACGAATACCGTATCTTTTAACTGGTCCTTGGAAACCTTTACCGCGCGTAACTCCAGCAAGATCTATTGTTTCGCCTTCCTTGAACACATCGGAAGCTTTAACAGTTTTTCCGAGTAGTCCTTGAGCGTATTCGATCTGCTGCTCAGTTTTTCCTCCACCGACCTTTATTTCGGTAAGGTCTGGAGTGTTTTTCTCCATACTGGAGAGTTTGGGTTGGGTGGCGGCAAGGACACGGATTTCAGAAATCTTGTCCTTGGAGGCCAGGATCGCGGCTAGCTCTTTCTCTGGTTCTGGCTTTCGGCTGTTTTTGAGCTTTCTTTGAATATCTTTAGGGATCTCAGCCATCCATGCTTCAGATAATACTTTGAGACCCTCAGTGCTTTCTCTATATGCTCTTACAGCACAGATAATCATCGGTGGAGCTTCGATGACCGTTGCGGCCATCCTTATTTCTTGACCGAATTCGGGGACCTTTTCTCTGTCCTCAATTTGGAACAAATGAGTCATCCCCGCTTTATAGCCAGCGAAACCTAGGAGCTGTGGCCCTTCGACGACATCCGGCCAGTATGTCATGCGGCCGTTGAAATTTTGTGCGCGTCGTCTAGGGTTGAATGATCGCGATCCTCTTCTTGGTATACTTTTACGTCTGCCCATATGGCTCGCCTAGTTTCGATTAGCCATGTTTCATTTACGGATCTCACATTTAAACGATTCGTATAGTTATAGTATTTTGTTATTTTCTATATTATATTGTCGAGACTACTTTTCTTTCTCCATTATTAATTGGCTATTTCTCAATTCTTTACTAGGGAATACATGGTTAATATACATTCTTCGCATTTGGATATACTGGGTGACATATATCTCTGTCAAACAGAATTAATAGAAGTGAATATCGAGATAGTTTACTGGGAGTATTAAATTTCTAATATTTTTCTTATGTCGTCGTAGTTTGAGGAATAAGGAAATATCCTTACGTCTTAGAATTCAAGTTATATACAGATCGATTTGTACTACGTTTTTCCTAGCGGTAAAAAGAAGGATTACATCAGTCGGTTTCTTACTCACTCCTGGCAGTAACATTAACTTGATTCTAGCCTTTGAATAGGTCATGGCTAGAACATGAGAAAAACCGCAACGCGCGCGCGGCTTGAATAATTTGGATTTATATCTGAGATGTTGTTCCGGGGTTAGGCTCACATTCCTTCTTCTGGGTCTTCAGAAGCCTCTTCGATGTTCTCTATTGTTTCTTCTGGGTTTGTATGGATTGGTTCATGTACTGGCAACTCGTTTATCGGAGTTTCTTTTAGTTCTTTGACTTTTAAAGCAATTAAATTAAGAAGTTCATTTATATTTGTACGTTGTTTTGCAGATACGGTTGTCCAAGGAATATCGAACATTCCTAGTGAAAGCTCATCTTTGATCGTATTAACTGAGTTGGGGGATTTATCGATCTGGTTGAAGACTAAGATAACTCTTCTTAGATTTACACCAATATCCTGGATGAGACTAAGGCCTTCTTTTAGTTTAAGTTTAAGTAGAGTTGCTTGATCGCTTATATCGAAAAGAAGTATTACTACTTCTGCATTTCTAATATCCTCAAAATTGATCTGAAAGCTTTTGATTAATCGGTGATCCAGGTCAATAACGAAACCGATTGTGTCGATGAAGAGTACAGATGTATCTGGGTTTATGTATCGTTTTTGATATTTACTGCTTAAGGTTGTAAATGGCCTTGCACTTACAGGTTTATGATCGCCTGTCAAGGTGTTAAATAGACTTGTTTTTCCTGCGTTATAATAGCCGGCGATGCAAATTGTTGGATATCCTAGTTTTTTTCGGCTTGCGATCTGTTTCCTTTTCTCTATTACTAGTTCTTCGATCTCTTTTCTGATATTTGATTTGCGACGAGTTAGCTCCCTCAATTGAGCTCTAAATCCATATTCTCCTCCGCTATGAAAGAAGGGTCGGTCATTAGCAAAATTTGCGTTTGCAGACAGTTTATAAAAGGGTGTGAGTTTATCCAATTTTGCGGATTCTATTTGAAGTTTACTTAAGTTATCGGAAGCCATCTGTTCGAATATCTCGAGCGTGAGCTCATATCTATCAATTACATCGCATCCTACTCCTTGTATTAGTGCGAGTTTCTGACTGCTTTTAAGTAGATTATAAAAAACTACTAGGCTAACGCTATGTTTTTGAACTTTTTTCCTTAATTCCCTAACTTTACCTTTTCCGATGCAGGTTGCTTCTGAAGGGTGATACCTTGTTTGTATAACTTCGTCGACAACTTCAATCCCGAGTGCTTTAACTAGTGCCTTAAGTTCATCCATTTTAATTCTGAAAACAGTGTGATCGTGAGCATTGGTTTTTAACATGCAAATGACAGCTTTACCTGTAAGCCTCTCTTTTAGCTGAACTTCTTCGGGCATTGATGTAGAGTAAAGGGGATGCGAGACTTAAAAGGAAATATGTCATTAAATTGGATTGAAGTAATTTGGATCCTTTTCATAAGCATTCATTTTTTAATCGAATATAGAATTTGGTTTAAAAGTTTATTAGCAATTTCTCGTTTTTGACTTAAGATTATATGAATAATATTCTTATTATTATCTATTATATATACCTCGTTAGTATCTACGCCAAAACCTGCATTCTCTTGAGAAACGTCATTGGCTACAATAAGATCCATTTTCATTTCTTTGAGTCTGTTATAACTCCGGTCTATTAATTCATCTTTTGTAATGTTAAATTCAGCTTTGAATCCTACAAGAAAAATTTTGGGATCGATTTTCTTTACTTCAGAAATGACTTTTGGTAAGGCGACAAGTCGAAGTATCCATTCGCCTTGTTTACTTGATATTTTCTCCATTTTTCGATCAGGTACACCAAAGTCCGATGCTGCAGCTGAAAATATGGCAACATCATATTTGCTGGTTTTAAGCTCATTAACAACCGCTTTTAGCATATCTTCGGTCGTTTCAATTTTAATGTCTTTTTCATTGGAGGGAGGAGCTGCTAAGGCTGGTCCATATACAATAGTGACTTCAGCTCCTCTGCTTAGTGCTTCCTCCGCAATGGCGACCCCCATTTTTCCGCTGCTTGGGTTTGTAATGTAGCGGAAGGCATCGATATATGCTCTTGTTGGACCAGCCGTTACTAGAATTCTATATCCTTTAAGATCGCTCGGTTTAGAAAGTGTTGTTTTTACTGCTGATACGATCTCGGAAGTGTCCGGGATTTTTGCTTTTCCATCAGAAAATTTAGGCATTAAAATTTGGATTCCAATGGATTCAAGTTTTTTTATATTTTCAACAACAATGGGGTGTTTATACATACTAGAATGCATTGCCGGTGCGATTATGACGGGGATTCCGGCGCCTATAGCAGTGGTTAGTAGTGTGGTAACTGGTGTGTCATCTATTCCCGAGGCCACCTTTCCTATTGTATTGGCTGTGGAAGGGGCAACGAGTATTAGATCAGCCCGTTTTGAGTGATCACCACCAAAAGCAACATGTTCGATTTGCCCAGTTAACTCAGATACAACTGGGTTTCCTGTAGCCCATTCCAATGTATGGGGGTGAATGATTTTTTGAGCAGCGAGGGACATAACGACATAAACATCTGCGCCACAACGCATCAAATCTCTCGCTATATCTGGGCTCCTAATTGCAGCTACACTTCCCGTGACACAAAGAATAATTCGCTTGCCTTCCAGCTCTTTTGATTTTGTACCAATAATGGACTTGGAGGAATGTTCACCAAACGCCATATCTTATCCTGAATACGACGTATATACGATCTAATAACTTTTTTAGTTAAATATATTGTATGTTCGAGAAAGGGAAAGTCAGAGTATCCTCGTGAAGCATATTGGAATATTTATGTAAGATTATTTAGTTAGTGGTTTAAAATTGAAAAAATCTTTAGAGAAATTTAGAGTTCCTCAATCTTCTCTTCGATCTCGGATAAACGTTCAAGAATATCTTCAAGCTTTTCCTCAATACTATCTATTTTCTCTATGAGAGCTGCTACCTCATTCTCGAGATCGGTGATCTTCTTTTCGTGACTCATGTAAATACCTCTAGTTGAGTTCTGCGGCGATGTCTTTTAAAAAGGTACGCATTCAAAAAGTAGCAAAGGTATAGAAACTAACTGTTGTTGGTATTATTCTTGTTTTTATTATCTAAGGTTTTTACTTTCTCTAGTGATTCCCTATACCAATCTGAGTCTTCTTTTGAGTATTGGCTTACGTCGTAATGTATTGCTTTACGATCATCACTCATTATTACTACGATTTTTATCTGACTATTCATAATTTTTCTTCGACATCTTTGGCAAGGAAGTGCCATTGTAAGATTCCCGTCATTGCTTATTCCTGCAACGTAGAGTGTTGCTCCGATTCGATCGCTTCGATC
>JBFYNP010000027.1:0-37709 GCA_041304325.1 Candidatus Bathyarchaeota archaeon | reverse complement strand
GTTTCTCCTTTGCTTATTATTTCGAGGACCTCGATGTACATCTCGACTTTTCCTCTTCTGGGCATAATGGTAGTTGTTTATTGTTTAGCAAAATAAGGTTTTCCGATAACCAATACATATTCTCTCTTGATTGCATCTAAGTTAATCCGTTAAAATTTTTGTCTTTGATGAAATAACCTTGAGTTATCTGGGCTCTCCTTAATTTGAATATGTTCAGAGAAATTTACATAAATGTTTAATAGTTTATTTAAGTGACTGCATTTTTGAAAGTTTTTAAGGTTACCTTTTCACTTAGAAGTTTCTTCTAAGAAGCTGTTTGAATTAGAGTTGAAAATCTGAGATATCTAAGCTGTAATCTTCAATGATCTGATACGATCGCGAGATTCACTAGATTATTTGCAAATATTTAACTGATTATTAAGCATCGAATTTATTCAAGTAATTGATATTCTAAAAGTCTTAATCTTGTTATATATCCAGAATCCATAACTGCTTTTACACTAGAACTGTTTATGGAATCGTGGAGAGAATAGGATGAGCCTAAAAGAGAAAATAGATGTTCTTGACTTCCTCATAGCCATATTAAAAGAGCATGAGGAGAGCCTCTATGAGATAACACAAAGACTTGAGAAACTCTCAGATAAACTCGATAATGGCGAGTTAAAATCAGAAAGTCAGGAGGTTCTCGAAGTAGCGAAGAAGGAGCTTAGTAAGCCCCGTCCAGGTAGATCTAATATTCTCCTAGTTGATGACGATGATTTCCTCACCGAGACCTTCAAAGTCATCCTTGAGACCGTCGGATATAATGTCGATATAAGCTCAACTGGGATGCATGCCCTCCATCTTACGAAGGAGAAAACCTATGACCTAGTCCTCATGGACATTAAACTCCCTGACATCAATGGAGATGAGGTTGCGCGAATTATTCGGAAACAGGGCGGTAAGACGAATATCATTCTTATGACAGGGTATGAGAAGCTGGCGAAGGACTTTGAAGAGGATCCAGTTCAGGTAAATGAGCTTCTGATGAAGCCGATCAGCCCAACTAATCTCCTTACTGTGACTAAGATGGTCCTTGAGAAGAATAAGTAAGCCTTTTCTCTCAAATTATATCTCTGAGAGTTTCGGATAACCTTAAGAAAGTTAGGCAACATAGATGGCTGGTCTATATGGTTTTGCTCTATTGGACCGCTTCGACGGGTCATCAATCCATGGGTCACTTTCACAGTTCACAGTGACATCGCAACCTAATTCCTTTTTAAGGAAGATTAATGCATCCTGTAAAAGCCTTGACTCATTGATTTGACCGAGGCTTAACCTCGTTTTTAGCGTATGCTCCGGTATTTTCTTCAGCTCTTCTACAAGCACTCTAGAATATGCCGGTACCTCTTTCTGTTTTGTCTTCATTTCGTCATCCTTGAAAGATTCGCGTATAAGAGCACCTATATCGAGTTTACCGGCTGCTTGCATCTCAGCTGCCTTGAGATACATTTTCCACTTCCAACCATCTGCTGTATAGAAGTGAACGGTTTTCGGTTTAATATTTGTGACCTTTGTAATGCTCTGGACATCTTCCATGCAGGTTTTGATTATTACCTCAAGTTCTTCTGCATCGTCGCGGATGAGGTTTTTATCAGGTTCAGGCCACTTTGCGAAAGAAGCGAAACCGTTTTCATTCATCTTTGACCAGATCTCCTCAGCTAAGTGTGGTGTAAAAGGAGCTAGCATTCTAATCTGTGCGTTGAGAATACTATACTCCACGTGACTGATCGCTCTTTTTCTTTTAATATCGCTTTTTTCAGTTTGTGTGCGCTTTGTATACCAGTCTAGGTCAGTATCTAAATCATAGGTGGCTGCGTGGATAGTTTTTCTGACCTTCATTTCGGTCATCGCATCGTTTGCATCGGCGATATGAGACTGTAATCTACTAAGCATCCATAGGTCGGCTTCATTAAGAGTATAATCACCTACCTCACGTTCTGCGATTATGCGGTCGGCGCGTTCTGAAAACCTCTCTAGCATGTCTCCCATGCTTTTAGCTAAGTCTGGGCTGAAATCAGCATCCTTTAGAGGCTCAGCAGTGATCATAAGACTGATCCTAAGCGGATCAGCGCCGAAGCGGCTAATAGCATCGACAAGGGGGATGATATTATTCATACTCTTGCTCATTTTCGCTCCTTCCATTAGGATGGATCCATTGACAGTGATGCCTCGAGGCCACTTCTCTTTTGGAAAAATTGCTGTATGATTAAAGATCATGAATGTCAGATGATTGGGGATTAGATCTCTTCCACTATGGCGTGCTTCAGGTGGGTAGAAATACTCGAACTCAGAATGAAGCTCCTGAAGATTTAAGGTTGGGATACCTGTCTCCTTTTCTACGTTTTCTGCGGAGCCTATTCCCAGAAATACAAAATCCCAAAATGCTTCGGTAAGCTGCTCAGGTTCTGGGTTTATCTTCTTCAATCCTTTAACGACAGTATAGTAACTCATGTAAATGGTGGAGTCAGAAAGAGATTCAATTATCCAGGTAGGTTCCCAAGGGAGCTTTGTACCTAATCCTGCTTTACGAGCGCAAGCTTTCTCATTAAGCCAGTCCACGACATTGTAGAACTCCTGACGAAGTTCTTTTGGAATTATCTCCATTTCTGTGATGTTTTCACGGGCTAGCTCTTTCCACTTCGGATCACCATAGTTGATGAACCACTGGTTTTCGAATATCTTAACGATGACATCTGTACCACATCTGCATTTTACTGGTTCAATAAGTACATGCATGGTGGATGCTTCGCCTTTCTGAATCATATCCTTCTTGACAGCTTCTTTGGCAATTCCAACCGGCATACCGTTGTATACCCCGGTGTTACCACGCATCCTTCCCGCGTGGAATTCATCGCCGTATATTCGTTTCGTTGCCTTCTCTAAATCCGGACTATTCTGATCGTTGATACCCATCTTTTTACAGATATCTACCGCTGGGCTTTCACCATATCCGGGAACCTCAATAACGCTTATCGCATCCAGTTTTGCGATATCGCTTTCTGAAAATCCATATTTGCCGGGGTTTGTCTTTACTTCTCGTTTAAGCTGCTCTAAAGCTACATAGTCGAATGGAGCATGAGCAGGCACCGACATAACAACCCCCGTCGCATTACCGGGGTTTACAAAACTTGCTGGTAAGATGATAATTTCCTTATTTGTTGCAGGGTTTGTGAGTTTTTGGCCTATCAGCTTCGATCCATTAAACTGAGATTGAATCGTTATTTTATATCCCAAAAACTCCAGTTTCTTAATAGCTTCGAAACTTACGATCCAGATTTCGTCGTCTACTATCGCTTCTACATATTGAGCGTCTGGGTTGAGCCACATATTAGTGACACCATAAACGGTTTCAGGTCGGAAAGTGGCTGCAGGGAAAACAATTTCTCCTTTCCTAAACTTTACTATTGTGAAATCCTCGATCTCTGGTTCCTTATCCCCAATGGTATCATGCTGTCCTACGGGGTTCCCACAGCTTGGGCACCACCCTACCGGGTGGCTGCCCTGAGTGATATAACCTCGTTGTCTGAGCTTCATGAATTGCCATTCGATGAACTTGCTATACCAAGGATCTACGGTTGTGAACTCCCGACGCCAATCGATACTGTACCCGATCTTTTGCATACCATTTTTGATCTCCATTGCAAAATAGGTAGCCATAGTCTTGGGAGTCTCTAATTCATGAAACTTTGTTTCAGGTATCTTGTAGAGGTTCTTGAATGTGCTGATAATCTCCGGATCTTTCTCTTTAAGACGCTCAACCATTGCAAAGAGGGGTGTTCCTGTGAAGTGCCATGCCATTGGAAATAAAACGTTATACCCTTTCATCCTCATGAAACGGGCGTGGACGTCAGTTAACGTGTAGGTGCGTCCATGGCCTATATGTTGAGGACTGTTTGGGTACGGGTAGGCGACAGTAAGATAGTACTTAGGTTTTTTTGTGTCTGGGTCTGTCTCGAAGATGCGGGATTCGTCCCAACGTTTCTGCCATTTTGTTTCGATGCTTTTCCAATTAATCATTCGGAGTGACCTCTAGCTGTGATCAGCTATGTGCAGGAGAATAAAGGTTGTATGAGCAAAAATGTTTGCGGTTGGTTATCTACTGAATCCGAAGTCCCCTTCTTTTTACTTCAATACTCTTTGAAATCCCTCTTTTTATCTTTACAAAATGATTATAACTCTCCTATTTACCGCTGGTGATCCAAAGCGTTCTGCTTAACGACCTGATCTATAATATTTCTATTCTCATAACAGTTTTTGATGCATTAGCTAATTGAAAAAAGTCAGGATAGCTTTCAATAATATATCGGAGGAGCCGTGTGATTTTTACTTTCAATGATAATAGGGGAGAGGCTCAAAGAATAATAATAGCTCAATTCAACTATTATCCCACTCATGAATTCCTCTGATATCCGCCGGAAATATCTAGAGTTCTTTATAGCTCGTGGTCACATGATGGTGCCCGCAGCCCCGATTGTGCCCATCGATGATCCCACTACATTATTTACAAGTTCCGGCATGCAGCAAATGCAGCCATATCTAAAAGGGCAACCACATCCTATGGGTAAGCGCCTGGTGGACAGTCAGCCTAGCTTCCGTGCTGAAGACATAGAAGAAGTTGGCGATAACCGTCATACATGTATGTTCGAGATGCTTGGTAACTGGAGCCTTGGTGATTACTTTAAAAAAGAGCAATTGCATTGGGTCTACGAATTCTTAACACAAGAAATTTATCTCAACCCTGCTAAACTTTATGTCTCGGTATTTGCTGGGGACGAGAACGTAGGTCGAGATGACGAGAGTATAAAACTTTGGCAAGAAATCTTTGATGTAAAGACCCCAGCTAAATTAGGAATTGAAGGTTTTGATAAAGCAACCAAAATTTACCTTTATCCAGCATCTAAAAACTGGTGGAGCCGAGCAGGGATACCTGCAAATATGCCAATAGGTGAGGTTGGTGGCCCTGACTCGGAAGTATTCTATGATTTTGGCGAAGAACGTCAAATACACGAAAACTCGCCTTGGAAAACACAAGTTTGTCATCTGAACTGTGAATGTGGTAGATTCTTAGAAATTGGTAACTCTGTGTTTATGCAATACATAAAAACAGATAATGGGATGGAGCTTTTACCATCGAAAAACGTTGACTTTGGAGGTGGTCTTGAACGTTTAACTGCTGTAAGTCAAGATACACCTGATATTTTCACCACCGACATGTTTAGTCCGTTAATTCAAACTATTGAATTGTCTTCAGGAAGAAATTATGTTGGGGAGAATATGCCTCCTATACGTGTCATCGCTGATCATCTTCGTGCAGCCGTTTTTATGATCGCTCAGGGTACTATACCTGACAACAAACTCCAAGGATATGTGCTCCGTCGACTTCTCCGTCGTGCTGCTGTTCATGGGCGTTTACTAGGTGGTAATATACAAACCATTTTTGCCGCGAGTATCCCAACGGTTGTAAAGTTTTACGTTGATGCTAAGTTTATACAATCAGATGTTGAATCCAAAGTGCTCTCAATTATCACGGAAGAGCTTCAGCGTTTCAATAAAGTTTTAGAGCGAGGTATTAAAATAATTGAAAATCGATCGGGTCAACTTGATGAACAGATCGCTTTCGACCTCTACCAATCCTACGGTTTTCCATTCGAAATCACTCGTGAATTGCTAGCTGAAAGGGGAATACAGCTAGATCAAACCAAGTTTGATCTCTTGTTTACTCAACATAAAGAAGGAAGTCGAACAGCTAGCGCTGGAATGTTCAAAGGTGGTCTCGCTGACCAAAGTGAGTTAACCACTAAATATCATACCGCAACCCACTTACTACATCAAGCTCTCCGCGATGTACTCGGTAATGATATCCAGCAGGCAGGAAGCAATATCACAAGTAAACGCCTCCGTTTCGATTACACTTACTCAAAAAAACCCACGGCAGAGCAATTAGTAAAAGTCAACGAGATTATTAACGCCAAAATTAATGAAGACCTTCCTGTTCATAAAACCATTCAAAACAAAGATGAAGCCCTAAAAAGCGGTGCCCGAGCATTCTTTGGAGAGAAATATCCCGATAAAGTAAGCGTCTATACAATCGGTCAGGATCCAGAAAAAGACTGGTATAGTAAAGAGCTATGCGGCGGCCACCATGTAACCCACACCGGAGAAATTGGTCATATCCAAATAGAAAAAGATGAGGCTCTCGGTACTGGTTACCGCCGTATTTACGCAAAAATTATCGATCATAACCAAAAGAACATCTAAATCTATTACTTAGTGATCTATAACACCAATAAATCTAAGATATTATAAATTAAAACAAAAATAATTCATCTACATAAAATAATAAAAAACTAAATCTCTAAAACAGAAGAATTGGCTTAAGAAAATAAAAAGGGTTGAGAAATTTAACCGAAGAGGGCGCCTAGACCTTGAAGGTCCTCTTCCTTTTTCTCTTCCTTTGGCTTCGCAGCAGGCTTAACCTCTTCCTTCTTTGACTCTGGAGCAGCAGCTGTTGCAGCAGCGGCGAAGATCGGGGCTTTGAGCGCCTCATCGATATTGACCTCCGCGAGAGCGGCGCAGAGCGCCTTTACGCGGACACCGTCAGTCTGAACTCCGGCGGCGTTTAGGATTGCGGTAACCGCATCCTCATTAATGGGTTTCTTAGCACTGTGGAGCAGCATAGCTGCATACATGTATTCCATCACTTACACCTCGATTTCCTATTCTGAAACTGCTAGACAAAAGTAGAGGGGTATTATTAATCTTTCCTATCCTCACATATGGTAACTGTTTAATTCTATTGGAGCCAAGAGTTAATACGAACATGGTAAAAAGGATCAAGAAATTACCGTTCGAACTACTCTCCCCCCAGTCTACAGGAGTAATCGGCCCATATACCACGCCAATCGCCCATGTAGCACTCGGCGAAGAAATTGAGGTTGAAACATGGGACTGCAGCGGAGGAGTCGTCAAGCCGGGGCAGACCAGACAGCAGGCTATTGATCGAGGCATTAAACTTCCATCAAACCCAATTACTGGACCAATATTTGTTGAAGGAACTGAACCTGGCGATATACTAGCTATAGATATTCTAGAGATAGAGATGCCTGAGCGTGGTTTCACCAGCCTCGGGCAAGGAATTAGCCCCATCGGCCTACAAGTTGAACAGTCTAAGACAAGGTTTAGCGAGATAATCGGAAAGAGAATTCATTATGTCACGGATAGGGGAAGAAATATCAGCTTAGATGCCAACCCGTTCATTGGTACAATCGGTGTCTCCCCGCTCTCTGAAGCGGTTTCAACGATAACCCCTGGCGCCCATGGCGGAAATATGGATTGTCCCGATATCAAAACCGGAGCTCGTTTGCTTCTCAAAGTTCACCAAAAAGGGGCTTTATTAGGCCTCGGTGATGTACACGCATTACAGGGAGATGGTGAAATCTGTGGCACAGCTATTGAGATAGATGCAGTCGTCCGTTTGAGATTAAATAAAATTAAGGAATCAAATATCACTTGGCCCCACATCGAAACTGTTGATGAGATCATGACTGTCTGTAGCGCCCGTCCCTTAGAAGACGCAACCCGTTTGGCATACCGAGAACTAATTAATTGGATGATGGTTGATTATGGATGGAACCGTGACGACGCACAAATACTACTCAGCCTAGTCGCAACAGCTAGAATAGCGCAGATAGTAGACCCCCAATATACCGTCGTCGCGAAACTCAATAAAAAATACCTGAAGGAGTAAACACAATGGAATCAAAATCAGCGTCATGTCCAAAATGCGGTGGAAACATGAAACAAGGAGAAATAAAATTCGAGGTTGAACAATACTCCTCATCCTCTCAAAACCCTTTCATGGCAAAGAGCATATCAAGTCCTCTTCCAGGAATGTACGATAGGGCAAGTAGCACTCCTTATTGGCAAGAAAAGACTGGGAAAAAGACAGGTTTTATTATTAAATCCGACGAAATACAAATTATGCCTTTGATAGGGTTCCGGTGTAGCTTGTGCGGTTTTATCGAAATATACGCCGACATTAACAAAGCCGAGACCTAATCACAAATCTACTCAGAAGCCAGAACAATATTACTCTACAACATATTTAAAATCTCACATAATCTTTAGACAAGACTAGGAAATCCTTTTATTCGGAGGACGAGGTTAACAGTTGCTAAACTGTAGGAGAAAAGGCTATGTATATATGCATCTCCTGCATCAAAATAGCACCTAGGAAAAGGGAACCTAAATGACGACAGCGTACGACGTACCAGCGGATATACTCATCTCAAGACTGAGTGTATATCTCAAGGAGAATCTCAAGGAAGTATCTCCCCCTGAGTGGGCAGGCCACGTGAAAACAGGTGCCCACGTTGAAAGAGTCCCCCAACAGGATGATTGGTGGTACGTCAGAACGGCCTCTATCCTCAGAAAACTCTACATGAAAGGAGGTCCTGTAGGTGTACAGAGACTCAGAAAAGTGTACGGTGGACGCGAGAGACAAGGCAATTTCCCAGCTCACCATGGACTCGCTGGAGGAAGCATAATCAGGGTGAGCCTCCAACAGTTGGAGAAGACGGGGTTGGTGAATAAAATCAACAAGGAAGGCCGTGTCATAAGTAAGAAGGGTCAGAGCTTAATCGACGCTATGAGCACTCAGCTCAAAAAAGAGCTCGAAAAAGACAAACCCGAGTTGAAAAACTATTAGACGTGAGCGACTATGTCTTCGGACGAGGAGCTAGAAAGATTAAAAGCGCAAAGGATGGCTGAGCTTCAAGCGCGCCAGCAGAAAGCTGGAGACGCGCAACGTGCACAAGCAGAAGCTGAGGCAGCAAAGCAGAACATCATGCGTAAACTCCTAACACCGGAAGCAAGGCAAAGACTCGCTAACATCAAGATGGTCCGACCGGAGTTCGGTCAACAACTCGAACAGGAACTGCTTCAGCTCGCACAGGCTGGAAGAGTTCCAATTCCAATAGGAGACGATATGCTAAAGAAGCTCCTAACTCAGATCGAGGGGCAACAGAAAAAAAGGGATATCAGCATAAGGAGAATGTAGTATGGCAAGAAACAAGCCGCTGGCGTATAAGCTCCGCCTCATAAAGGCGGGAAAGGCAACAAAATCTGTACCAGCCTGGATTATCGCCAGGACTAGAGGTCAAGTTCGGTGGAGCCCAAAGAGCATCCGCGATTGGCGGACTAGGAAGCTAAAGGACTAGGTGAAATGGATGTCTGAGACTGAACGAATATATACCGTTCCTCTAAAGAAAGCCTGGAATGCTCAGCGTTATAGACGCTGTGAGAGGGCTATTACAGAACTCAAAGACTTTACAACGCGTCATATGAAGGCCGAAAAAGTCGTCATTGAGAGTGCGGTAAACGAGGTCATCTGGGCCAGAGGAATTAGAAATCCTCCCCGAAGGATCCGTGTAAAAATGACGAAGGACAGTGAAGGGACTGTAACTATTACCCTTGCCGAAGCCGAGAAGGAGACTCCCCAGCAATGAGCGAAAACAAGATTTTCAAAGTATCTGGTGAGGTCATGAAGAAACAATTCTTTGAAGCCATGAAATTTAGCAAAGAAATTGAGGCATCAAAGAAGGAGCACGCATTAGAACGTGTTTATACCGAGATAGGAAGCAGACACCGAGCAAAACGCTATCAGATAACTATCACGAGTGTGGACGAAGTCATCCCCGATACAAAGGGGAGTAGCTAATTTTGGCTGCTCAAAGTAAAGAGGATCAGCTACGTCAGATTTTATATCAGTTGCAGTTAATGGAGGGCTCTGTGCAAACCCTGCAACAGAGACTCGACGTCTTAAACTCCGCATCAGCTGACCTTGCAATGAGTAAAAACAGTCTCACCGAACTAAAAGAACTAAAAGGCGACTCACCAATCCTCATTCCTGTTGGAGGAGGAGCTTTCATACACGCAAAGAGTGCCGATCTAAGCAAAGTCATTATCGGTATAGGCGCAGATGTTTCAGTGGAGATGAGCTTAGATAAGACACTAGAAACCGTATCAAGTCGTTTAACAGAGGTAGAGAAGGCTCAGATCTCAGTACAAGAGCAACTAAGCCAGATTCTCAATCAAATGCAGGTCTATCAAAATGTGGGTCAACGGCTCTCAGCCGAGCTCCAAGGGGTCACCGCGTAGTGTTCGAGAAACTCAAGCAAGGACTCCAAGGAATTATCGATAAAATATCTAAAACAGGTCTCACTGAAAAGGATCTTGACCCCCTCATCTGGGATCTTCAAATGCAACTTATTGCCAATGATGTCTCTGTTCAAGTTACAGAAAAAGTATGCGAAGAATTAAAAAAACGTCTTATAGGTACTGAAGCACCACGATTCGGAAATAAATCCGAAAGTGTAAAAAACGCATTAAAGGAATCCATCGAGACCGTTATGCAGACAAACAATACAATTGACGTTCTAAATCAAATCTCATTAGCGAAGAAAAAAGGGGTGCCATTTAGCATCATGTTCGTTGGAATCAATGGTACTGGTAAAACAACCACTATTGCAAAATTCACACATTTTCTTCAAAAGAACAGTTATAGCGTCGTCCTCGCTTGTGGAGATACATATAGAGCTGGTGCAATAGAACAACTTGAAGAACATGCACGCCGATTAAATGTGCGCATAATTAAACACCAGTACGGATCTGACTCTGCAGCTGTTGGATACGATGCCGTTCAACACGCAAAAGCTCAGGGCATCGATGTGGTTCTTATAGACACAGCGGGAAGAATGCAAACCAATAGAAACCTTATGGACGAGTTAACCAAGGTTAAACGAATCGTACAACCTGACTTAACTGTTATGATTCTGGACAGCCTTATCGGCAACGATGCGACAGATCAGGCACTTACTTTTAATAACTCAGTTGGGTTCGACGCAGCTATACTCACAAAAGTTGATGCAGATGCCAAGGGTGGAAGCAGCCTCAGCGTTAGCTATCTTACAGGTAAACCTGTAATCTTTATAGGTGTAGGACAGAGCTATGACGATCTTCAGCCTTTTGATGCTTCATGGTTCGCCGAGAAGCTGATACAGGATTCGTAAAAGATTTATAGCTAACCCCTATCTAAATGGACGATTCATAATATGCCCCTAAATGAGTTCATCGAGAGCTCCCGTCGACTTCTAACAACGATCAATCGACCTGACTGGAAAACATACTCACTCAGCGTTAAAATTGTATTTGCAGGGGTAGGTCTACTTGGCGCTGTTGGCTATATTATTAGATTAATCTCCACCACCCTCCAACTCCAGTAACAAAAACTTTCAGCATTCCTCTACAAATCACCTGAATTCAGCAACCTATATATTACCGGTCCCCTTACGGATACGGTGCACCGGACTTGGCAAAGTTGCCCGAAAACAAGCCAACGACATCGCTATACGCGGTAAAAGTCACAAATGGACAAGAACGCACAGTGGCTACGATGCTTGCTGACAAAGCGAAAGTCGAGAAGATACCCGTAATCGCAATTCTAGCACCATCTGAGCTAAAGGGCTATCTCATCGTCGAATCTGTAAATCCTCACATGGTGGACGAACTAATAAGAGGCGTTCGCTATGCAAGACAACGAGTCGACGGTGTTGTCACACAAACCGAGGTTGAACACTACCTCGAGACGAAACCGGCGATAGAAGGCTTGGCAGAGGGAACTCTGGTAGACGTTGTAGCGGGCCCCTTCAGGGGGATGCAGGCCAGAGTTATACGTGTGGATACCTCCAAGGAGGAAGTAACAATCGAGATCCTGGAGGCGGCATTCAGCCTGCCGATAACCGTCCACGCGGATTATGTCCGGGAGGTTAAAGGAGCTAAATAAAATTGGTCGACAAATCGTTTAATTTTATAGTCAATGGCGGTCAGGCAACAGGCGGTCCGCCGATCGGACCTGCTTTAGGCCCCATGGGCGTAAACATCATGCAGATCGTTACCGAGATCAACAAACAGACGGCAGAGTACAAAGGAACCCCCGTCCCGGTTGACGTTATCATAGACACCGATACCAAAATCTTCACCATCAAAATAGGCATGCTCAGCACATTCGCCTTACTAAGCCAAGCCACTAAAATCTCGAAAGGTTCTGGGACACCAAATTCGGCACCAGTCGGAGACTTACCATTCGATGAACTGGTCAGCGTCGCAAAAAAGAAAAGAGCTGGACTATATGCTGCAAGCCTCAAAGCTGCGGTACGCGAAGTTTTAGGCACTTGCCAAAGTATGGGTGTCACTATCGACGGGAAACCTGCAAAAGAAATGCAAAATCTCATTAAAAGTGGCGCTTACGACGCCCAGCTTAAGGAGGATTAAATATGTCTCTTCAACGCAACCAGATAATTCAATCCATCGTCAAAGCTAGGGGGTCGGGTAAGAAACGGAACTTTGAACAAACCTTTGATCTCGTAATCAACCTACGTGAGCTAGATATGAAACGCCCTGAAAACAGGATCAACCTACGCGTTCAGCTCCCGAACGGGATCAGCGGACAGAAAGTCCTCATCTTTGCAGGTGGTGACCTTGCTCTTCGTGCTCGCCGCAGCGGTGCCGATATGATCGTAGAGCCAGCTGAATTAAGCGATTTAGCAAAAGATAAGAAAGCCGCTAAGAAAAAACTCAAGAATTTTGACATATTCATCAGTGAAACCACTCTAATGGCCCAAGTGGGTCGTGTTGCAGGTCCCATCCTTGGTCCACGCGGAAAGATGCCTACGCCAGTTCCGAGTCAGGCTCCTGTTGACAACATTATTGAGCGCGAGCGCCGCGCTGTAATACTTAGGAGCCGCGATAAGATGTTCTGTCACGTTATGGTCGGCAAAGAAAAAATGACTGATGAGCAGGTAGCACAAAACATTGAAACTATACTACAAAACCTCATTCCAGCCACTAAGCGTGGCTTCGGTAACATCAAGAGCATATACATCAAAACGACCATGGGCGAATCCATTAAAATGTACTGAGGTGCCATGAATGTCAACTGTGACTGAGCAAAAAACACAAGTAGTTGAGCAAACTATCGATCTTCTTAATAAATACGAGGTTATTGCGGCTGCAAATCTCTTCAAGATTCAAAGCGGTATGCTTATGGATCTCAGAAAAAGCCTCCGTGGACAGATCGAAGTAAGAGCTGTTAAAAACACTCTCATGCGCATCAGCATGGAAAAAGCTCAAAAGAAAAGTATACCCGAGTTCATAAAAGCAATTGAAGGACAAAACGTCTTCCTTTTCAGCAACGGGAACCCCTTTAAACTGGCTATACAGCTCGAGAAGAATAAGGTTCAAGTCTTCGCAAAGGCTGGAGACAAAGCATTAAAAGAGGTCGTAGTATTAGCCGGGAATACAGGTATTAGTCCTGGCCCTATGATTAGTAAATTCAGTAGCTTAGGAATAAAAACCAGGATAGAATCAGGGAACATCTGGGTCATAGCGGATACACCAGTTATTCAAAAAGGAGAAGAGATCACCAGCGACTTAGCTGATCTACTCCAAAGACTCGGTATAAAAGCCGCTCAGATGGGGCTAAGTCTTAAAGCCGTGTATGAAAACGGCGAGATTATTCCCGGAGATATGCTATTAATCGACCTTCCGAGCTATAAGAAGCAGCTAGAGACCGCATATAGTAACGCGTTCCAGGTAGTTCTACAAGCAGCGTACGTTACACAAGAAACAGCGCCTAGCCTCCTCGCCATGGCATTCCAGAATGCGAAGAAGGTAGCAGTAGAAGCTGGCTACTTGTCACCAGAGACTGCGATGGATCTCATTGCGAAAGCGAATGCCCAAGCTGCAAGTCTTAAAACAAAGGTCGACGCAAAAATATCTGTTTAATTACACTTTTTTAAAAATATTTTTCAAAACCTTTTTTTAATGAACTTCTATCCGTTAGAAGTTTTTAAAATATTATCTAATGTTTTTTCAGATAGCTATTTCAGCCCTTTTTGCAACGAATATAGCAAATATTGAGGGTATTCATTACGTGCGAGTGATCCCTTCTATTTCTTAATCGCGTATTGAAGAGCTGCTTCAGCATGTATTGTAGTCGTGTCGAATACTGGGATCTTGGTATGCTCTTGCTTGATCAGGAGAGGAATCTCGGTACAACCCAAAATAACGCCATCAGCACCTTTTTCATGAAGTTTTTCTATGATTCGTAGATAACCGGATCGACTCTCGTCACGAATGACTCCGAAACTCAGCTCCTCAAAAATCACTTTCCCTATGTAAACTTGATCCGTTTTATCAGGAACAATGATTTCAATCCCTTGGTGAGACAGTACATCGCGGTAGAACGACTTATTCATTGTGAAGCTTGTCCCAATTAGACCAACTTTTTTAATTTTCCTCTTTCTTATTGCTTCTGAAGTTGCTTCAACAAGGCTGACCAATGGGATCGGGCTTTGGGGTTGAAGTTTATCATAGAGATAGTGCATCGTATTTGTTGCGATAACTGCAAAGTCTGCCCCTGCTCCATGGAGAGCTATTAACCCTTTTAGTAGCTCTCTCTCAATACTAATCCAGTCTTCTTTTCCCATCCAGTCCTCAAACTGTTGGAAGCTAACACTATAGATAACTACCTCTGGATATCCGTGATCACCGTGAAGTTCTTCATAACGGTGAATTATGTGCATATAGTAAGGCACTGTTGATTCAGGTGTGAGTCCCCCTAGTATGCCTATTCGTTTGTACATAGTGTAGAATGATGTGAAGACGTATTTAGGAAGCTAGGTCTAAATAACCTTGATTGAGTGTTCTCGCAAGCTCACGAACGTTTAACCTCATTACTGAGTTTGGGGTTCCTGCAGCAGCCCAGACCCAATCGAATCTGTTAAGACTATTATCGAGCAGTACACGAACTCCAAGGTTATGCGGAAAAGGGGGGACACCCCCAATGACATAACCAGTCTTCTCCTTGACAGTATCTGCATCAGCGTTACTTACCTGACCCTCTAGGAATACAACGAGCTTCTTCAAATCAACTCGTTTATCTCCGCTGATGACTACGATTATTGCGGAGTCATCATTAAGGAATACCACGCTCTTAGCTATCTCCGCAATGGTACAACCCAATGCATCGGCAGCTAATTGGCTAGTTCGAGTAGAGTTACTGAGGGTAACTACTCGTGCATCGATCCCTCTCTCTTTAATGAACTCAATGACACGCATAGAACCCTTAGATATAGCATTGAAGTCGAAAACAGGCGTTAAAGATTCCTCCAATATTGAAGGAGATTATCAAGCTGAGATCGATTCGGGCCTCCTCTAGTCTCCTTCTGGGTTGCCTTAAAACTCCCTGCAGCGGCAGCCCACCGAAGTGCCTCACGATCCTCAAGGCCCTCTACTTTCCCCGAAGCGAATCCCCCAATAAATGCGTCGCCACTACCGACGGTATTTACTACTGTCAATCCCAGACGGGTCAATGGCACTGCATCTATATGGAGCGTTTCTCCCATAACGTCTCCTGTTAATGTACAACCTTCTGCACCCTGCTTTATGATACACTTTACACCTTGTATGTGGTGTCTCATTCTGGAAGCTATTTCTCTTGGATCATCTGTGTCGAGTAGATTCTTGTACTCATGGTGATTGAGAATGAAATAATCAACGTTTTGGAGAACCGGTGCTAGGGCGTTTAATCCTCTCAAAGCGTAGACACCAGGATCCCAGATGACTGTTACATCGCTCTTTCGGCAGATCTCGGCTAAACGTTTTGCAGTCTCAATAGGAGGATCCATGATGACGCATATCTTTGCTTTTTTTATCAAGTTAATTCGCTCAGGATCCAATAAGTTATCGGGGGTAAGCCTAAGATTTGCACCAAAATAAGTGTGGATCTCATTCTCACCGTCTTCACCAATGCTGATATACGCCTGCCCTGATTCCTCACCTTGCACCGTCAGGATTCCAGAATCATCGACATTCTCTTCTCTAAGTTTAGCACGCTGTTTGTCAGCGATCTCATCAGACCCGAGGGCGCCTATGAAAGCGACATGGTTAGAACCGAGGATGCGAGCGGAAGCAACAGCAACGTTCGCAGCTGTACCTCCACTAACCCTTTGGATCTCTTTGACTGGGACTTCCTCGCCGGGTCGTGGGAGCCGGACCATGAAGAGGTTGATATCCCAGTTGATAGCTCCACAGGTTATCAGATCGAACATTCCTAATCTTCCTTTGGAATTCTATTCATTATTAAGTTTAGAAATTTCTGGTGATCTACTTTTGTAATAATCTCAGTTTTTTCGTCTTCCTGTGATCGTCGCCATATTCGGCGGTCAACAATCGTCATCCCCTCAGTGAATTCTCCTTTTGTCTCTATTTCGACATGGTGCTTTTCAGTTTCGAAGAGATCTGGATCAATAATATATGCTAATGCCATAGGGTCATGTAGGCTAAACCCGTTGTATTTATCAACAATACTTCGAATCAGATCAACCAGGAGCCTACTTCGCCTCGTTCCAATACTTTCAATCTGGGTGAATTGAGTTCTGCTTAGCCTATTATTAGGATGGGTAGTTGTGTCAAGCCCAGCGCAAACAATGTGAATGCCTGATTTAAAGACCATCTTAGCTGCTTCTGGGTCGTGCCAGATGTTGAACTCGGCGACAGCGTTAGCATTTCCTCCTCCATAGGGTGTTAGGTTGAAAGCACCACCCATAATCACGAGTCTATCCACCTTCTTCGGTAGATCTGGGTTTAAAGCTAAAGCGAGTGCAATGTTGGTTAACGGCCCTATTGCTACAATTGTAAGATCCTTTCCCCAGTGTTTTACTTGCTCAATAATCAACTCAGCAGCAGGGAGATTATTTGATTCAATGACCGAAGCAGGTAATTCAGCGTTACCGAGACCCATTTCTCCATGGAAAGCTGTCGCATGTTCTCTAAAGCGAACTAAAGGCCGCTCCGCACCACAGGCAACAGGTACATCTGTTCTTCCAAGGAACTCCAGTAACCTCTTAGCGTTCTCATGACACTGCTTTTGATTTACGTTACCATCTACAGTCGTGACTGCCTCAACATGGATTTCTGGTGAGGAAAATGCAAGCATGAAAGCAAGAGCGTCGTCTACTCCCGGGTCAGTATCTAAAATGATCCGTTTCAATAATGCTCCCAGCTTTAGTAATATGCTGATCGTTAAGTATTTTTAGCGTTTAGTGACTCATTCCGGAGATATTGACTATAACTTTGAGTCAGTCGACTTAACCTCTCTATAGGTGTAAGATTAGCAAGGGCAGTGAGATCCTTACGCCTTTGATCATTTAGCCTTTTCAATTCCTCCGGTTTATCTTTAAATAATCTTTCTTCGAAAACACGTTTAACAACTATCTCCGCCAGAAGCTTTTCGTCTATTGGGCATTTATCGTCACCTCCCCCAGTTGAGAGGCTTTTAAGGAACTCACTTGCTGGGTAGTTCTGACATGCTGAAGGACGAACAGAGTAAATACTACACTCGTTCCCAATTAAAAATCTGCAAGGTAGTAATACACGAAACGAACCATTACCAAGAGGAAATGCTCTGATCTCTTCTTTGAGTTTCTTGTAGCTTTTCTTTTTATAATCTGAGATCCTTTCGAGCTCCTGCTTACTTATTCGGATACTACCTCTGTTTCTGCAGCAGTCCCCACATCTAATACAGAAAAAGTTCTGCATTGCTAAGATCATCGCCACCTCCATCTCTAGAAGAACCCCGAGGCTAGATACAGCTTTTAGAACATCTTCCTCCTCAACAGGAGGTATCTTTAGCATCTCCTTGGCAAGCTTTAAAACCTTGAAAGCTCGAGGCCCTGAAAATGGCTTAAAATCTGAGCGCATAAAAATCTGGTCAAGAGGCGACTTAATTTCCATAGCTCGTACGAAGCCTTGAAACTACTTAAAAGTTACCGGAGAATGATTGTAAGATCTCCCCGTTTTCTTTGCCAAAAAAGATCATAGTTAAATACAATTATAAGATCCACAAAGTGGAAATGATTAGGGTGCTATACATGCGCCAATTTATGTAATCCCAAATCGGATATTGAACGCGACCCCAATTGTAAAAGAGATTTCTGATAATAACTTCCTCAACACTCACGTTTTTTCATCGTTGAATGATTTCAGAGGTCTCCATGAAATAACCCACTCTGCAGTGATCGGAGTGGGTTACTGCCCCTTTGGGAGCTCAAGAAATTTCTGAAAGGGTCATTTTCAGAGGAGATTGTAATGAGTAAGCTAGTGGTAACCCAAAAGATCAAACTCGCTGTTAGACATAATGGACAGGAGCAAGCAAAGATCAACATTAATGGAAAAATTATTGGTGGGGAGAGTGTTATTGTTATGGCTGGTCCATGCAGCGTGGAGTCTGAGGAGCAGCTGATGGAGATCGCTCACATAGTAAAAGACGCAGGAGCTCATATTCTTCGTGGTGGGGCATTTAAACCTCGTACTCTACCTTATAGCTTCCAGGGTCTTGGCGAAGAAGGGCTTAAGATACTTGCGAAGGCACGCGGCGAGACTGGAATGCCGATAATTACAGAAGTTATGGCACCAGAGGATGTAGAACTCGTTGAGAGCTATACCGACATCCTCCAAATCGGAGCTCGAAATATGCAGAACTTTCCTCTACTCCGACGTGTCGGTCTCGCGGAAAAACCTGTTATGCTAAAACGAGGCATGTCAGCGACAATAGAGGAGTGGCTTGGATGTGCCGAGTATATCCTCAACGAGGGAAATTCAGACGTCATTCTGTGTGAGCGCGGGATCAGGACCTATGAGACGATCACAAGAAACACACTAGACGTCTCAGCTGTACCAATAATAAAACAAATTAGCCATCTACCCGTCATCGTAGATCCAAGCCATGGTACAGGGGTTCGCAGTCTCGTAAATCCAATGGCGAAAGCCAGTATAGCAGCAGGCGCTGACGGTATAATGGTGGAAGTCCATCCACACCCGGAGAAAGCTCTAAGCGATGGAGATCAGAGCCTTCACCCAGCGGAGTTCCAATGCTTAATGAGAGAACTCAATCAATTGTCACAGGCTGTCGGGAGAAAGTTCTAGAGTGATTTTGCATTGCAAAATACTGTAATCGTCAATCTTAGAGAGCGTAGCTATGCTATTCATGTAGGAGATGGATTAGTAAGCGAGCTTGGTGACCTTATTCGTTTACGACTTGGTGGAGTTACTGGATGCGCCATCGTATCAAACGAGGTTGTTGATAATCTTTACGGCAAAAAGGTCGAAGGATCTCTTAGCCAGTATAAACCCTTTAAGATCATTGTACCGGATGGAGAGGAAGCGAAGACTTGGGCTCAAGCCGAACAGGTAGTCGGTAAACTTCTTTTGGGTGGTCTAGACCGCAAGGGAGTAGTACTTGCCGTTGGAGGTGGCAGTGTTGGTGACCTTGCTGGGTTTGTAGCTTCCATATATTTACGTGGTGTATCCATTGTTTATCTTCCAACCACGTTACTTGGAATGGTGGATAGTGGTATCGGTGGGAAAACTGCAGTCAATCATCCCTTGGGGAAGAACCTTATCGGAACTTTCCATCAGCCAAGCGTAGTTGTTTGTGATATTGGGGTACTCCGTAGTTTACCTTTGATAGAGCTTCAAAGTGGCTTTGCTGAAATTGTAAAGTATGGAGTTATAGCTGATGCTGGACTCTTTCGGATCATCGAAGAGCAAAAAAATCGGCTTTTAGAAGCTGAACCGAAAGTACTTATAGAGATCATTAGTAGGTGTGCTGCAATCAAATCTCGATTGGTTGAGCAAGACGAGTATGATCAAAAGGGTATTCGTGCCATTCTAAACTTTGGACATACAGCAGGTCACGCTATCGAAACAATCACTAATCATAATGTTAAACACGGAGAAGCAGTTGCAATGGGAATGGTTCTCGCATCAAAAATAGCCGTCACCCTCGGCATTCTCAAAGATGAAGACTTCGAAAGACAAGAGAATCTTCTTAAATTGCTTGGCCTTGAAACGAGATTACCCTATATCGAGCCAAAACTAATGATCGATATGCTACGTCGTGATAAAAAGGCAGAAGCAGGGCGAATTTTATTCATACTTCCTACAGGTATAGGTACACCACCCAAATCAAAAGTTATCCCGGACAATATCATCCTCAAAGCAATGGAGGGGTAGCATTGAAACCTAAGATATGTGTCGCTATCCCTGCAATTACAACGAAAAAAGTTTTAGAAAACATCGCAATCCTAAACCAAGAGTCTCCTGACATCATAGAGATTAGATTTGATTACTCTACAGAAGCTATCCCCCCCGCAATAATTCGTAAAGCGACATCAATACCACTGATTGCTACCTGCCGACATGTCGGACAAGGTGGCAATTGGAAAAGTGATGAGAATAATATTTTACACATCCTAAGTGAAGCCGCCGAGTCAGGTTACGAGTACATAGACCTAGAATCTGATGCTCCGCATATGCTAGAAGTTGTTAACACAGTTAAAAAGAATGGATCTAAAATCATCATCTCCAACCATAATTTCAACTCAACTCATAAACCAGAGGAACTTGATAAAATCTTATCGCGGGCTTTTGAGGCTGGGGCCTCGATTTGTAAAGTCGTTGGCACTGCAATCAGTTACAAGGACAATCTTACCTATCTCAACTGGCTTGGAAACCATCCTGGAAATATTGCATTCGCGATGGGCCGGTATGGAATACCATCTAGAGTTGTTTCAGCACTTATTGGAGGGATATTCACTTATGCCTCAATGAAACGAGGTGAGGAGTCAGCATTAGGGCAGCTAACCTTCTCCGAGCTACTAGAAATATACAAGTCCATGGGGATTCAAATATGAAATTCATTTTCCTTATCGGATACCCCCTCAGCCATAGTATGAGTCCCGTTATACAAAACGCCGCGTTTAGGCATCTTTCACTTCCATATGAGTACCACCTTCACCCCATTGATGCGGAGGAACTCCCGAATTTTGTTACAGGGGAGTTACGTTCAATAAATATTCGTGGCGCTAATGTCACCCTTCCTCATAAAGTTACAGTAATGCCATTCCTCGACGAATGTGATGCATCAGCAAAAGCCATAGGCGCAGTGAATACAATCGTCAACGATTCAGGAAGGTTAAAAGGGTATAATACTGATGGGACAGCAGCATTACGAGCAATAACTGAAGTGTATGGGAGTATCGATAAGGCAAACATTGTAATGATAGGAGCCGGTGGTGCAGCACGTGCTGTAGGTTACCAACTCTCACGTAGCGCTAAACAGCTAACCATTTTCAATAGAGACATCGATAACGCTGAGAAACTAGCAAATCGCCTCCAGCATGAGACAACCAGTAAAATCTCTGTTGTGGATCAATCACAGTTAGAGAATGTTATCAAATCGGCTGACATTCTTATTAACACAACACCAATCGGGATGGAACCGCACCCTGATGAATCACCTGTTGATTCATCCATGCTACACCCGAAACTATTAGTTTTCGACCTTGTTTACAACCCTGAAAGAACCCGCCTCATCCAAGAAGCTGAGCTTGCCGGATCAAGAATACTCAGCGGTATCAAAATGCTCGTTTACCAAGGGGCAGAAGCTTTCAAACTCTGGACCGGTGTCGAACCACCTGAAGCATTGATGATGACCGCAATTAAGACTAAGTTGGAGCCGAAAATATGAATATTGCACTCATAGGGTTCATGGGAACTGGGAAGACCACAGTTGGAATGCTCTTAGCAGAGACCCTAGGTACCGTATTCATCGATTCCGATGAGGAGATAATTAGGTTCTCAGGTTGTAATATTTCTGATCTCTTCGGAAAATATGGTGAAAAAGGATTTAGAGAGATCGAGAAGGCTACCATCCACCGCCTCTCTCAACTCGATGGGGTTGTAATCAGTTGTGGTGGAGGTGTAGCTATTGATCCTGAAAACATTGCAATTCTCCGTAAAACCTCTAAGATCATTCTCCTAACTGCAAGCCCCGAAGAAATACTCCGACGCACCAGCGATGATTTCTCACGCCCTCTCTTAAATATCGATAACCGACTAACACAAATAAATGAGATAATGAGGGCACGGATTAGCTCTTATATAGCAGCCGCTGACCAGGTCGTGGATACTAATAACTCTACGCCCCGGGAAGTAGTTAATCAAGTACTGAAACAGTTGGGGCCACTTACTTGAACATCACAGTGAAATCCTCCTCAGTAAAAGGTATAGTTGAAGCACCTGCTTCGAAGAGTATGACCCATCGCATCCTTATATTCGGAGCTTTAGCTGCTGGCCAAAGTATAATCAGAAATCCGCTCTCTGCAGAAGATACCAATGCTACTAGAGAAGTCCTAAATTTACTTGGAGTAGAAATAGAAAATATTGACGATGTGTGGCGACTTCGGGGAGGAGTTCTCCATTCCTCACCTGAACCTCTTAACTGCAGAGAATCCGGGACGACTCTTCGACTAATGACGGCAATTTGTGGCCTTATTAATGGGGATTCGACACTGACAGGGGGAAGCAGCCTTAGGGCTCGTCCCATACAGCCACTTCTGGACGCGTTAAAACGTATTGGAGTTGATTCTGAAAGTTGTGAGGGGTTCCCACCAGTTACCATTAAAGGTACTGGTATTTTACGCGGAGGAACAACAGAGCTCCCGGGAAATATTAGTAGCCAGTACGTTTCCGCGCTTCTAACTGTTGCCCCTCTTGCTGAAAAACCCGTCGAAATCAACCTAACAACCCGATTAGAGTCGAAACCATACGTTGAGATGACACTCAACGCCATGCGCCTATTTGGTGTTGAACCCTGTGTTTCAAAAAATTTGATGCGATTCGAGGTACTACCAAAACTATATCGATCAGCAGATGTACGTGTGGAAGGGGATTGGTCTAGTGCTGCCTATCTTCTGGCGGCTGGAGCACTTGCTGGAGAAGTTAGTGTAACAGGGCTTGATCCTAAAAGCGCGCAGGCAGACAAGGCGATACTCAAAATTCTACTCCTAATGGGTGCAGATGTGAAGGTGACCGATAATATTGTAACCTCAAAATTATCAAAATTGAATGGGATCGACTTTGATATGGTTGATTGTCCTGATCTCTTTCCAATAGTCTCCGTATTATGCGCAGTTGCTCGTGGGGAAAGCAGGCTAACCGGTCTTGAAAGACTAAGATTGAAGGAGTCAGATAGGGTACAGGCTATGCATAATGGCTTAAAACAAATGGGTGTAAAAGTAGAGAAGGTAGGGGAAGAACTAATTATCAGAGGCGGAGTCATCAGAGAAGCCAACATCAACTCCTACCTGGATCATAGGATAGCCATGAGTTTCGCTGTTCTAGCACTAGTTGCTAAAGGAGCGACTACTATTCAGGGTGCTGATTGTGTAGCAAAGAGCTACCCTGACTTCTGGAAGGATTTTGAGGAGATTGGAGGAGAGATATATGAGTAACTCAATAGGCGCAGCTTACAGATGGACGAGCTTTGGTGAAAGCCATGGAAAATGCATCGGTGTCGTCGTCGATGGATGCCCCGCTGGGTTAATGCTAGATGTTAACCAAGTGCAACAAGAGCTTAATAGGCGTCGCCCGGGGCAAAGTACAATTTCCACAACCCGTTCCGAAGAAGATCGATTTGAGATTCTTTCAGGAATATACGCTGGGTACACAACTGGTGCTCCAATTACTATGATAATATGGAATCGGGATCAGGATTCCACCAAATATGACGAGATAAGGTGGACCCCCCGTCCTGGTCATGCCGATTACTCAGCCTATAGAAGGTTTGCTGGTTTCAACGACTACCGTGGCGGAGGTAGATTTAGCGGCCGAATTACTGCAGGTTTCGTGATGGCTGGAGCTGTTGCGAAACAACTTCTAGCTAAGATCGGGGTTGAGGTGTTAGCCTATACTTGTAAAGTGGGTGGTATTGAAATTCCACCGGTAACTGTGGAGGAGATACGAAGACTCACAGAGTCTAATTCTATCCGATGTCCACACAAAGAGACAGCGGAGAAGATGATCATGGTCATTGAGAACGCAAAGATTGAAGAAGACAGCATTGGAGGATCCATCAACTGCATAGTCTTGGGGTTACCTGCAGGTATAGGCCAGCCCGTTTTCGACACTCTAGAAGGAGATCTAGCTAAAGCACTCTTCTCCATTCCCGCTCTTAAAGCAATAGAGTTCGGTTCAGGTAAAGACCTATGTAAATTGCGAGGCTCAGAGAGCAATGACTATTATAAGATAGATGGCAAAAAAATCATCACAAATAGCAACAACGCAGGAGGGATAAATGGAGGGATCAGCAATGGGATGCCTCTTACCTTAAATGCGACGTTCAAACCCACACCCAGCATAAGCCAAACCCAAAATACTATTGACCTTCGGACATATGAAAACACAAAAATAAAGGTGGAGGGACGTCATGACCCCTGCATAGTATCCCGAGCAGTCCCGGTAGTCGAAGCGGTTACAGCTTCCGTCATAGCTGACCACGTACTCCGCTGTGGGATTCTTTCACAGGTCATGGAGAAATCGCAATGAACTATGAAGAAGAGGTAGCTGTTTACCGAAAAGAGATTAATAGGCTTAATGAGGAGATTCTGGAAAAAATCAGAGAGAGAATTATCATCGCTCTAAAAATTGGGGAAACGAAGCAACGTTACGGAAAACCTGTTATCGATAAAACCCGAGAATCCGCGGTCCTAAACCAAGTCCGAGTCTCAGCTGAAGCGAAAGGCCTTAATCCAAAGGCTATTGAGAGAATTTTTACGGAGATCATCCGAGCCTGCGTTGAGGCAGAGGAGACCCAAAAATGAAGGTCGCATACCAAGGGGAACCAGGAGCCTACAGCGAAGAAGCTCTTCTTGAATATACGCCAACGTGTAATCCTGTCTCATGTCCGACCCTTGAGGACGTATGGGAAAGCATTGATAACGGCAAAGTTACATCAGGTTTTGTTCCAATTGAAAACAGTATCGAAGGAAGCATCACTCGAACTTTTGATCTCCTTTGGGATCGGAGTGCTCTCATCATTGGGGAGCACGTTTTCCGTGTTCGACATTGCCTAATTTCTCTCCCTGGAGTTAAACTCGAAGAAATCAAACGCGTTTACAGCCACCCGCAAGCGCTGGGACAATGTCGAGAGTTCATTAAAAACCGTGGTTTTGAGGCAGTCAGTTGGTATGATACCGCTGGGAGCGTCAAAATGATCAAATCAGAAGGGATCCGGGACGCTGCCGCGATAGCTAGTAGACGAGCTGCAGAGCTTTATGAAATGAATGTGCTTTCAGAGGGTATAGAAACAAGTTCCCAAAACTATACTAGATTTATTCATATATCCAAAAAGGGAATAACAGCTTACGAAAAAACCACCATCGCTTTCACCCTTAAGAGTAAATCATATACTCTCGCAGACGCTCTCGGTTCGATAGGCAATCTAGTGAAGATTACAATGATCGAATCTAGACCCATAGTTGGATCCCCTTGGAACTACATCTACACACTTGATCTAGTCGGCGATGCATCAGAATCGGTTAAGAAGATTAGTGCCCTCTCAAATACCTTAAAGGTTCTAGGTTCATATCAGCCAGATCAACCGTTTTAACCAGATGCATCCCAATTATTATTCATGATAAGCATCCTCGATATTTACAAAGCGAAGAAAGTTATTTCACCCTTCGTACGCCGAACCCCTTTTGAATATTCTAAACTTCTAAGCGATTTAACGGGCGGAGAAGTTTGGTTAAAATATGAAAACAGGCAATTGACTGGATCATTCAAGATACGGGGAGCAGCAAACAGAATGCTTGCAATGGTTGAAGGAGAGAGACGCCAAGGAGTTATCACTGCGAGCGCTGGAAATCATGGTCAGGGCGTCGGATATATGGCTAGGGAGCTTAATGTTAGGGCACGTGTCTTTGTTCCTCAAAACTCTCCAGAGGTTAAGCGTGCTGCGATGCGAAATCTAGGTGTTGAACTCATTATTCACGGTTCCGAGTATATGGAAGCAGAGAATCTTGCTATTAAAACTGCGAAGCAAGAAGATGTAACATTTATCTCCGCTTATAATGACCCTCTTATAATTGCAGGGCAGGGAACAGTTGGACTTGAGATGCTTGAGGATAACCCTGACCTCAATATGATCTTGGTGCCCCTAGGCGCAGGTGGACTTGCTGGAGGTGTTGCTGTCTCCTGGAAAAGTATTCCAAGTGTGGCGATCATTGGCGTTCAATCCCACGCTTCCCCCGTCATGCATTCAAGTCTTAAAGCTGGAAGGATCATAGATGTTCCCTTAAAGGACAGCATCGCGGAGGGGCTTCATGGGGGGATTGAGCCTGGAAGCATCACATTCAATCTCTGTAAACTTCTTGATAACGCTATTCTCGTTGAAGAGAAAACAATACGGGAAGCCATGAGACTCATGATATTCAGGCATCGGGAAGTCGTCGAGGGTGCCGGAGCTGTAGGGATTGCTGCGCTTATGGAACATCCTCAGAGGTTCGAAGGTAAGAAAATTGGTGTAATAATTAGTGGCGGCAACCTCGACGAGAGGGAGATCAAGGATCTTGTTTCCAGCTAGTTACCTTTAAATCGAGCCTCGAGTCGGCGATATCTGATAAATATGCCCCTCTGTGAGATCTGCGGAATGGAAAGTCAGGAACTTCATACTTGCAAGGAGTGTGGAGCAACATTCTGCGTGGAGTGCGGTGAAACCAAGCATATGCTCTGCTATGATTGTCTTGGGTGGACTGATGAGAAACTCGACGAAAGTGATGAATTCGAAGAGGAACCTCACTAACCCACTGAACATTCGAAGGTTGTTTATATCTCCTCAAGAAAGAGTTCATTGAAATGTCTCAGAAGGAAGGTGTACGATTCACATTAGACGACGCGTTCAAGCTGGGAGTTAGCTACCTTGAACGTCGTCGAGATCGTAGCCTACTAAATATTGCATCAATCGCTCTTGGCCTAAGCTTTTTTACGACACTCCTTTTAACCGATACCTTCTATCAGACATATACAGGTTTTAATGGTGGAAACACAGTAATTGACCAGAGCTATTATTGGCTCGTAGTCGTTGCCCTTGCTGTGAGCATTGTTGGGATCACGAACGCAATGTTGATCAGTGTTTATGAAAGAGTGAGGGAGATCGGGACAATGAAATGTATCGGAGCCTTAGATCAACATATTATTATACTCTTCTTCGTCGAAGCGTTTCTACAAGGGGTAATTGGAGGCTTATTCGGAGTTATCCTGGGAACATTTGGAGCACTCGCAACGACAGCGTCTACTACAGGCTTCGAAATAATCCTTAAAGTCAATCCCATTAAACTTCTCACACTCTATTCCTCAAGCATTCTAATTGCCGTATTATTGAGCATAATAGCTACGATTTATCCTGCATATCAAGCGTCAAAACTAGATCCAGTGGAGGCTCTCCGATATGAGCTTTGATACTGTAATTGAATTGAAAAACTTAACTCGCTACTATGAGGTGGGTGGAGAGAATATCAAAGCTCTTGATAATATCAACTTGTCCATTAAACGCGGTGAATATCTTAGCCTTGTAGGTCCCAGTGGATCTGGGAAGACCACACTCTTTAACATGATAGGTGGTCTCGACCGTCCAACAAAAGGAAGCGTTTGGATCGATAGCGTAGATATTAGCAAACTAGACGCCTATGAACTCGCTTGGCTCAGATGCCGACGAATCGGCTATATTTTCCAGAACTTTAACCTCATCACAGTGCTTTCAGCGCAAGAAAACGTTGCGTTGCCCACTGTTTTTGCTGGTTTAAGCAGGAATGATGGTATGGAGAAAGCGGCAAAACTACTTCAAAGTGTCGGCCTTGGTGAACGGCTTAACCATAAACCAACTCAGCTCTCTGCAGGTCAGCAACAACGAGTTGCGATAGCCCGAGCACTAGCTAACGATCCAGTCATAATCCTTGCGGACGAGCCAACAGGAAACCTCGATTTGAAGACAGGAACTGAAATCATCGATCTCCTCCACGGTCTCAACAAGACCCGAGGACTTACGTTGGTTGCAGCGACCCACGATATGAAAATGATCACAGCTAGTAACCGTGTAATCTATATGCGTGATGGCCAAGTTGAGAAGATTGATTCCGGATAGAATCGCTAGATATTATCACCTAAGTCTATTACTCCAAGCCATCGCATATTGGCGAAGTAGCGAACCTGTTTCATGTGCCCATGCCCTATCCCCCTGAGATTCTAGCATTACTATAAATTCTCCCTCTTCATTTTTCTTGATTATGACTTTGTTTTTCGTAAAAAAGTTTCCCGTGGTCGACTGAGCCGAGGTATAAGCAAAAGTAACGATAATTCCATCGATCTCCATCTTTTTCTTAACATTCATAGTTTTTCTGACATCTCCGGTGAGAAGGTCAACCAATCTGCTATAAATAAAATTGGTGAATGTTTCTAACTCGCTTGCAGTAAGTTTTACAGGTATTGTTAAAATCCATGGCTCACCCATACCCCCTGTTTCACCTTCGATCTTCCACTTTCTGACAAGACTAGGAGTTATGACTACACTATTTCGAAGAGCTACGATTGCACCAACAATCACTGCAGAAACCGCAATTCCTATGCTAGCAATACTCCAGAATATCGAAACCTTCATATGTACATCTACAGCAAGGCCGAGAGCGGGCATCACTTTATACAGTGTTATACCTGCTAAGTAACCAATACCTCCCCCAATGAATCCGATGATAGAAGCCTCAGCTACAAATATTGACGCTATCTCCGTAGGATTTAGCCCTACCGCACTAAGTATATTGATCTCTCGACGCCTCTCATAGAGCGAGTTAAGCATTGTAACAACGACATTAAGAACTACTATTCCCCATGGAACCACAAGAGGAAGACCTTTCCCTTCGAGGAAAGTACTTAGAATCGCATATTTAATTCCATTAACACTATCTGACCAAGTTTGATAACCCCTATCAAGTGTAAGTCTTTCAGCGAAAGCATCAGAATCCACATCTGAGTGTAGTTTTAGAGCTAGTCTACTTATAGATGCGAAGCTCATATTGATACAATCAACTATATTTAGGAATACCACTTCCTCCGGTTCACAGGTTAGGGGAACATAGAATGGGGCATCACCAGGCGGATTGATATTCACCATCTTCTGAGGTAGATAATCACCTCCATCGAGATCTCTCATTAACCTAAGCTTACTATCGTCGAGTATCCCACTTAACTTAAGAGGTATTGTCTTTACTGTTATACTGTCTCCGATCTTTAGTTCTAAAGTATCACACAGTAATCTCGATGCTGCGAACTCCCCAGGACTAGGAAGATTTCCGCCGATAAGAGTTGATCCGATACCGGTGATGGAATTCTCTCCTGTCTCTATGCCTATCGCTCCAAAAATCCTATTTCCCCCCACCCTGAATAAGGGTGAAATCAAGGGGGGATTCATAGCCTTTTTTACGATTAAATCCACCTCTTGTTGACCTCTAAGCCATTGAAGTTCTGGCTCAGTAAGCACTAGATAGGTAGGATTATCCAGCTTCCAGTCACTCGCTCTTATCATTACACCACTATATGGGGCTAAATTATTCGAAACACGTGTGGTTACAAGACCATATCCTTCTGAAAAACTTGTCAAAGCGACGAAGCTCATTACGAGAACTGTGATGGAACTGATCGTTAGCAAGAACCGAAGTCTCCTTCTCATGAGACTTCTCTTCGCAATACTAAAGATAGGCACTATGACGGCGAAAATGTTAACCTGCTCACCACCCACAGCTCTGCCAAGAAGCAACGGAATAAATAATGCAACACCAAACACCGTTGCAAAGGCGCCCAACCCAACCGAAACGAACCCCTGTAAAGGTATTGTAGATGATCCAGGATAAACTATGTAAATAATTATAAGCATTAAAGAATAAAGTGATAGGCTAATCACCGCCTTAATTCTTTTGGAGTTAGACAATAGAAACCCAAGCATCACTGCTGAGATGGCTACGAATCCTATTATGCTATAGATCGAAAACGATGCATCAAGCTGAAGGGTCTCAAGGTCGATGAAAGTCTGTCGGAGCGTAATATAACCAGTTTTAATGGAGTCATAAGCTTCACCTATAGCCTCTGATTCTAACTCTATTTTTGCCTCACTGATTTTTCTCTCCACTGCTGATATTGATATCTTCTGTTTCATGAGATAGAAGCCCTTCGCCTCCATCTCAGAGAGTCGACCCTTCACGCTCTGAAGCGTTTCTTCCGCAATTCCAAGATTATAGGCTACGTTGTAAACTCTCAGATCAATCTCTGATCTTTCCCCCTGCATTAGATTTCTCTCAGTTGAGATGTAAAATCCTCGTGGGGTAACTTTATTCTTAACAATTATTTGGCTTTCAACCCAGATCTTAGTTTGTTGGTGTACAGGTATTATTACAGTTGAAGCAGATAGACCGGGGATCTGAAGAATGTCTCTGTTCCTTACTCCGAAGCTGAGAAGGAAACCTGATGGGTTTAATTGTTTTCCATCAATGTCTGTAACTGTGAAGGTAATTATTGTAGGTAGATTCTCCGATTCAACGAACTGCATATCTCCTTTTAGGACGATTGAGGCTGCTGGCTGCAAAGTAAAGTCATACGTTATAACTGTTGGATCGATCCTAGCAAGCGAAGGAACATAATCCCATCCCGGAGTTTGGGGGTTATCTGCGTACGCTAAAAGAGTGTTGGCTTCCCCTAAAATTAATTGGATGTTAAACCTCCCTGAATCGTCTGCTTTAACTTGACTAACGAGAACCGTCCCCTTAACACAGGTGACCATGGCACCCGGGATCGGGAAACCTTTTGAGTCTTTCACAACCCCGGAGAACTGTTCCACAGCCATCGCCGAAGGAATATATGGAGTAAGAAATAATAATCCAATAAAAAATATCGAAACAGAAATTCTAATATTCAATTTCTACCCTCGATTTGAAGCAGTTCAAGAACCGAGCCTCAACACTTAACACATTATCCTGGTAAAAAAGTTAGGATAGTTTCTCAGTTTTAGAAATCGTTTGAAGCAAATCTAAGGTCTTTTAAGTTAAGATTTTTATCTTGTAAAATTATATTTCCCTTAAAATATTGATAATTAAGCGAAGTTTATAGGGTTAACTGAACATCCTAAACATAATGGATAGGATTCGAGGCTTCATCTCGATCACCCGACCCATCAACTCCATGATGATGGGGCTCGCAATTATTGTGGGGGTACTTATCACTGGAGGATACGGCAAAGTATCCATCCCCATTCTTATCCTATCCTGGTTCACAGGATTCAGTCTCAGTAGCGCCGCAATGGTGATTAACGATTATTTCGATCGAGAAATTGACTTAGTAAATGAGCCAACTAGACCTATACCTAGTGGAACAGTAAAACCATTGGAGGCTGTAGTGTACTCTCTGGCTTTTAGTACCGCGGGAATAATTACCGCGGGTCTTACGAACACCCTCGTCTTAATCGTTGCTGTATTTTCATGGTGCTTAATGATGACGTATTCTATCTGGGGTAAAAAAACTGGTTTTCCAGGGAATATCTTGGTAAGTATATGTATTGCTCTTCCGTTTCTTTATGGAGGTATTCTTTCGAACCGTATCGAAGCCTCAATCCTGTTTAGCATTTTAGCTTTTCTCACTAATACTGGACGAGAAATCACAAAAGGAATAGTGGATATCGAAGGCGATAGTTTACGGGGAATAAATACCCTCGCAGTAAGCTTTGGAGCTAGGACTGCGGCTCAAGCAGCCTCCTTTTTTTATATCAGCGGAACTCTGGCATCTTTCCTTCCGATCCTTTTTAACCAGACTTCTATTTGGTATATACCCCCTGTTATTGTTACCGATATTGGTCTACTAATAGGAACTTACAATCTTCTTAAAGACCCAAGTCGAGATACGAGTCGAAAAGTTAAAACTCAGATTCTTTATTGGATGTTTTTTGGGCTTCTTGCCTTTGCAGCAGGGAGTCTAATTAAATAAATTAGTTAAGAAAGTTTACCTTGAGGAGAACGCAACTCGTTCCATCTCACGTTTACGACGGACAGCAAAGTTCTGGCCGTCGTTATTTGCAGCACCAATTATCTGGTCTGCAACAAGCTCTTCCAAGGTCTTCCTGTTACCAAACGTCTGTTCCTTTATACCTCGTATAAGGAACCTTAACGAAAGATCAACTCTACGAGAAGGACTAATATCAACTGCTAATCTATAAACCACTCCACCAAATCCTATACGGGTCGTGTCCTCATTTGGTGCACCATTCTCTAATGCTCTAACCAACACCTCTACGGGGTTTCTGCCAGATTTGACATAAATCATTTTGAAAGCAGAACGGACCACCCCGGTTATGCGGCTCTTATCGCCACCACTGCTACCAGGTTTTAAAAGCCCGTTAATGAGGCGCTCTACAATGTTCATTTCACTTTTCTTAAACTTTTGAGCCTCATGGCGTCCTCCACTATGAGGAAGGTAGACGGGGGCGATCTTCAGGTACCGTTTTAAACCTGGATCTCGGACTTCGATGTTGTCAAAACTCCATTCTCCGAAGAGTTTGATAACGTTACCACTACTCTCGGTGACGACTTCTTGCTGCTGCTGAGGTTGATCTTCGCTCACTTACCCGAATCGCCTCGAATTGCATCAACGTGGACCGGGTTCGAGAATAAAAGCCTTACCGAAATTCACCATGTTTTTTAGGCTCAATCAGGGGCTCAGGTACTAACAATGTCTCTGAAAGGTTATTCTCTATCTTTCATGTTGCTCTGTGTCATCGGGTTATTTGCTATGTTAAGTACCAGTTTAGTGAATCCGTTGCTCTCAATATTTTCCAAGTCTCTAGGTGCATCAGGTGCTACCATCGGTTTGAGTGTGATTGGTTATTGGGTTGCAAGGGTTCTCCTTGAGATTCCTAGTGGATTCATTAGCGCCAAGTATGGTTATTATTGGCCTATGACTCTGGGGCTTGTCTTCACTGCTTTAGGGACACTCTGGATGGCATTCGTCACCGATTGGATTGGGCTTTTCTTTGCTCGGGCTCTTCAAGGAATTGGCGCGCCGCTATTTTTCGCGGTTTCAATGACTATGGTCGTTAATATGTTTGGCTCCGATAAGCGTGGTTCCGCGATGGGGCTTTTCCAGGGTGTAGAATTTGGAGGTACTATACTAGGATCAAGTTTGAGTGGAATTATCATAACTCAATATGGTTTCTACGGCGGTTTTATTATTAGTACTGTAATGTGCATATTTGCGGTGCTTCTTATATTAGCCCCCCAAGTCCGAAAGGATGCACTAGCACTACCGAAAACAAAGATTCCTAAAATCACTGATATTACTAAGGTCTTTTCAAATAAGACATTGCTTATTGTAAGTTTCGCAACTTTCGCCGAGTTCATTATGAGTAATGGAGTTATTTATACAATGTATCCCCTTTACGCGAAAGATAGTCTTGGCTTAAGCCTAACTGAGATTGGCCTCATTCAGGGCGTGCGGTCAGCGGGATATGTTTTAGCATTACTTACAATGGGATCCATTAGTGACAGGGTTGGTAGGAAGCCTGTGCTTATTGCTGGGATGGCTAGTACTGCTGTAATTATTGTAAGTTTGGGTTATGTAAGCGGGATTTTCCCTATCGCTGGTTTTATATTCTTACTCGGTGCTACCACAGGAACCATTTGGATTATTTGTCCCGTTTTAGCGTCAGAGTCAGTCGCACCTGAGTTTAGAGGTGCTGCAATAGGAGTTTACCGAACTTTCTTTGATCTTGGTAGTATTGTTGGCCCCATAATCATTATGTGGGTATTGACTGTCTATGGGTCTATATACTGCTTTTATGTTGCTTCAGCATTCCTAATAATCACACTTATCCCCTGTTTCACCCTAAAAGAGACGAAATCAACCAAATCTAATGATTTGGTTCATTAAACTTTCTAAAAGCCAAGTTGCGTATATTTTTATCGTTTGGGCTTCTGAACTTTCCCGATTACAAGAAGATTGAGGGATATCCCATTAACCGCACTTACTTTGTAGCGAACACCGGGAATATCTCCCATGGAGCGGCTGCGAGGGCCACTAATACCCTCAATTGTTACCTCGTCATGTTCATCAACGAAGTTTAAGGCGCCATCTCCTGGAAGGAAAGCTGTGGCTAGACGTCCATTCTTAATGATCTGTATACGTACACATTTGCGAATTGCAGAGTTAGGTTGCTTGGACTCCACTCCAACCTTTTGGAGAACGATCCCGCGGCCCATTGGGGCTCCTGCGAGGAGGTCTTTCTTCTCAGAGAGTCTTCTCTTACGTAGGACCCAGTCCTTGCTCTTGTACCGCATGGCCTTCCTCACATTTTTAAGCCTGCGGCCCGCGTACAAACCGTTAGTCAAATGATTCTCCACCTACCGGGGGAGGCAGACGTGTTTAAACTTTACGGCATAACGAAAAAATACCCCGCTAATTTTTATTGTTACGCAATTCTAGGCCTCTAATTCATCCTAACCGTTTTTCCTAAAAACGTACTTACTGAAACCTTTTTTCGTGATTGTGTAAAGGCTTTAACCGAACCTTTTTATGTTCCATACTGTTTCCAAGGTGTAGGAGATAAGAAAATGAGTGGCAAAGTTAAGCCCCATATTAACCTGATAATCATCGGTCATGTAGACCATGGAAAGAGTACAAGTATTGGACACCTATTCTTCGACGCTGGTGCCATAGATGCGAAATATGCGAAAGATATGGAAACCGAAGCCAAAATTCAGGGTAAGGAATCCTTTAAGTATGCATGGCTTTTGGACCGGCTCAAGGAGGAACGTGAACGTGGTATCACCATTGATCTAGCTTTCTACAAACTGGAGACTGCGAAGAACTTCTTCACCGTAATTGACAGTCCTGGCCACCGTGACTTCGTTAAGAACATGGTCACTGGTGCTAGCCAAGCAGACGGAGCAATATTACTCATTTCTGCAAAGAAAGGAGAGTATGAAGCGGGAACTAACCCCGGTGGTCAGACTCGTGAACATGCTTTCCTTGGAAAGACTCTTGGAATCAACCAGATTGTCGTCGCTATTAACAAAATGGACGATGTGTCAGTGAATTGGAGTGAGCAACGTTACTTGGAGGTCAAGGACGGTATCGCTCTCTTACTTAAGCAGGTCGGATATGACGCTGCTAAGGTTAACTATGTCCCAGTTAGCGGTTGGGGTGGAGATAACCTTGTTAAGAAGAGTACTAACATGCCTTGGTATAAGGGACCAACACTTCTAGACTCTCTGGATCTATTCACACAACCCTCAAAGCCCATCGATAAAGCTCTACGTCTACCTGTACAGGAAGTTTACACCATCCGTGGTGTTGGTACAACTCCCGTAGGTAAAATCGAAACAGGTACTCTAAAGGTTGGAGACGACATTGTCTTTATGCCGAGTGGCGAGCGTGGCAAAGTTAACAGCATCGAAACCCATTACACAAGAATGGATACTGCCGTTGCCGGAGACAACATAGGCTTCAACGTTAAAGGCCCATCGCGTGATCAGATACAGCGAGGAGACGTTGCTGGACACGTTAGAGATCCACCAAAAGTCGCCAAAGCGTTCCGTGGCAGGATCTTCATTATCCACCACCCAACAGCCCTAGCCGCTGGTTACACCCCAGTACTCCACATACACACTGCCCAAATGGCTGTAAAATTCGACAAGATCGAGTCTAAACTCGATGCTCGGAGTGGACAGGAAGTAGAGAAGAATCCTCCATTCCTCCGTACAGGTGAAGCCGGTATAGTCAGATTTGTTCCCCTACAACCCATAGCTGTTGAGAGCTTCAAAGACTTCCCTCAGCTTGGTCGCTTCGCTCTACGTGACATGGGTACCACTATCGGCGCAGGCATCATCTTGGATATCGAGGAGTAATCTCCTCTCACTCTTTTTCGATAGGTTTAAGTTCTTAGTTGTCTGACTGGACGGAGATTAAGTATGGCGCGTCGGGCACGTATTAAGCTCACAAGCACTGACACCGACAAGCTTGAGGGCGTCTGCAACGAGATCAAAGACATCGCTTCAAAAATAGGCGTTAAATTAGTTGGACCTATTCCTCTTCCAACGAAGAAGTTACTAGTTCCTACACGCAAAACTCCTTGTGGCGATGGAAGTAAGACTTGGGACAAATATGAAATGCGTGTGCATAAGAGGCTCATTGAGATCGATGCTCGTGACCGAGTTATGAGAAGCATAATGCGAATTAAAGTGCCCAATGAAGTTTATATCGAGATGGAAATAAAGTAAAACCGATTTACATCATTTTCTTCGTCATTTTTTTATTTTATCCACAAAATTTAAGAATATATGCCTAAATGTTTCTCTACTTCATGATACTTTTCCAATATGAATATCTAGAATGACTCTGGTCACTCGTATAGCCACTGAAAATACGCCGTATAAACGATTTCGCTAAGCGATATATGTGTGAAGAAAGTGGTTTATGAATCAAGCACATTTCACGCTGATTTCTTATTTGTTTAAAAATTGATCAAAAGCGAAGCAACTGTTTTAAATATGCTAAGTATTAACGTTTTTTATCCTATTTGGGATGAACTGTATGAAACGCTTACTAATAGCTCTTGGTGGAAATGCGATAAAGCAGCCTGCAGAAAAGGGTACACATGAAGAACAAATGCGGAATGTTGAGACAGCATCCCTTCAAATTGCCCAGCTTGTTAACCACGGTTATGAACTTGTAATTACTCATGGGAATGGACCACAAGTTGGAAACCTCGCTATCCAACAGGAAGCAGCAATAGATCAAGTCCCTTCACTTCCATTAGTATCTCTAGGAGCTATGACTCAGGGACAGATCGGATACATGATGCAGCAAAACCTGCAAAATATTCTCAGTAGATCAAAACAGGTCGTAGCTGTCGTGACACAGGTGGTAGTTGACGATAAAGACCCAGATTTTAAAGATCCATCGAAACCTGTTGGGCCTTTTTATTCTGAGGAGCAAGCGAAACTCCTCGCAACGGAACGTGGCTGGGTTGTAAAGAAAGTTAAGCCTAATGGCGAGAAAACGTGGAGAAGAGTTGTCCCTTCTCCGATACCACTAAGGATTGTTGAAGCTAAAGCCATCAAGGTTTTGGTTGATGCCGGGGTTATTGTTATTGCTAGCGGTGGAGGTGGTATCCCAGTTATTGAGAAATCTGATGGAAAACTCTATGGAATCGATGCGGTAATCGACAAGGATAGAGCCGGTGCAAGACTCGCTAAAGAGGTTGAGGCTGATGTTCTAATGATCCTAACGGATGTGGAATATGCTATGATTGATTATGGAAAGAATACGCAAAAACCTATTAGAACTATGACCATCCTTGAGGCAAAACAGAGGATCAAAGAAGGACATTTCGGGGCTGGAAGTATGGGTCCCAAGATCGAGGCGGCCCTTGGTTTCGTGCAGAATGGAGGAGATTATGCTTTAATCACGAGTCTTGATAAAGCGATGGACGCCCTTGATGGAAAAACAGGAACAAAGATAATCCCTGGTTAACCCCCAATTTTATAACTCGTATAACCATATTATATACGATAGTTATGGTCGAGATACTTACACCCTTACTAACACAGCTCGGGGTTGGCGGAGTCGCGGGTCTATGCGTTGGATATGCTTTAAAGAAACTTGGTAAGATAGTTGCA
>JBFYNP010000026.1:0-45105 GCA_041304325.1 Candidatus Bathyarchaeota archaeon | reverse complement strand
GTTTCTCCTTTGCTTATTATTTCGAGGACCTCGATGTACATCTCGACTTTTCCTCTTCTGGGCATAATGGTAGTTGTTTATTGTTTAGCAAAATAAGGTTTTCCGATAACCAATACATATTTCTTATGCAGAATAAAGTTTCAATTTATAACTCTTAACTAACTAGCAACTCCACTACTTTTAGAGTATTCATACGTATCAGATAAAAAACATTTTTTTATACATTTTACTATTATACAAGTTAATATAAAAAATTCCACTCACCATATTTTAGTGAAAAATGAGAAAATTGACTAGATCTATTTTCTCGATAGTAATACTGCCTCCATTTCGAAATCTGTTATAATAGTATACACATTATTTTCTCAATATTTATTATAATAACTCGAAAATTTGGGTATGAAAGTGAAGAATAGTTAAAGAAATCGATTAGGCTCCCATGATCTTGTTTAATATAGAGATTTTTATCGGGAGTTTAATGATAAAGACAGTTCCTTGCCCCTTCTTGGATTCATAAGTGAGTTCTCCTCCGTGTTCCTCAACTGTTCGTTTACAATAACTTAACCCTAATCCAGTTCCTTTTTCTTTAGTCGTAAAAAATGTTTTAAAAATCTTATCACTGATTTCATCAGGTATTCCTAATCCTGTGTCTTTTATTTTAATTATTGCATTATCTTCCATGTTTTTTGCGGAAAGGGTCAGTGTTCCACCTGATGGCATAGCTTGAACGGCGTTTATTATTATGTTATCAAATACGCGACGGATTTTAAGCTCATCCACCTTAATTTTAATAGACTCATCACTATCAAAATTCACGTGAATGTTTGAAGGTATAACGTTTTCTTCAATAGATTTTCGGAGAGTTACGGTCAGGTCTGCATCAATTTTTCTAATAGGAATATCTTTGGTCTTATTTCTTGTTTCCTCTAACAGTGATATGGATTTATCAATAGAAGCATTGATGAGCCTCGTCATTTCCACTGATTTTTCGGGGTGTTTTTCAATTACATAAGTTGCGTTCTTAATTGTGTTCAATGGGCCTCTAAGATCATGGGCGACCATTGCGGTTACTTTTCCAATAGTTGCCATTCTCTCAGATTCAAATAGTTCTTCTGTCCTCTCTTTAACGAGAAGCTCCAAATTTTCATTTTGGTTGCGGAGTTTCTCTTGAAGATTTTTATGCGATGTAATTTCTCGAATAATTGCAATTAATTCTGTTCTATTGGATACCCTAATTTTGCTAACATGAGCTTCACCCCAACCCATGTGACCATCTTTGTGCATATATTGAAATTCTAGGGGATCAGTAACCTTACCTCTAAGAATATCTGCGAAAAGGGACATAGCTTTAACTGGATCAAAATTACGCATAGACTGAAGTTGAAGAAAGTTCTTACCCAATATTTCATTCTCGCTATAACCTGTAAGTGAAAAATAGGACGGGTTTGCATATGTGATCTTTCCAGAGGATGTAAAACTGATAACTCCATCGGGTGCGAGGTTAATTAGGGCTTTAAATTTCTCATCTATAACAGTTTTTTCTTCACTTACTTTTATCTGTTCAGTTATATCACGTAAAACTAAAAGTGTAGCTTTTCCTCCCTGGAAATCAATTGATTTAAATGTGGCAATTACTGATAAGCGTTCACCATTTTTTCTAAACACGTGAATATTATACTGATCGGTTACTCCTTTTTTTATTTGAGTTTCTAATAATGCTTCTAAAAGTATTTCTTTATCATCGGTTTCTACCCATTCTAAGATATCTGTACCAATTATCTCTAATGGTGAACTAGCTCCAAATAATCTTGTTTGTGCTGAGTTCGCGAATACAATTTTTGTTCCAACTTGAATTATTACCGCATCGATAGTATCCTCAACAATATCGATATAGATGTTTTCCGCTCTTTTCTTTTCAACAGTTTTAACTATTCTCTCAGCTAAGATTTGGTAATGACTTGGCTGTAATTCCTTACGAATGTAATCGTTGACGCCAACCGAAAAAGCAGTTTCAGCCACTTCTTCGCTACCACGCCCTGTGTATAAAATTATTGGGATACTGGAGAAATCCCTAATTTTTCTAGCGAGATCGATGCCATTCATATCAGGCATACTGAAATCAGTAATTATACAATCAAAAACCTCTGTCTTTAAGAGAGTTAATGCTTGACTTGGATCTGATGTAGAGATGCAACTTATAGGATATCCAGATAAATCAAGAAATGTTCCCATCATCTCCAACTGGGTCTCCTCATCATCGATGTGGAGCACTTTGATTTTATTAGAAGCAGCACCCGAAATCTGATTTTCCAATCTAGTCCTAAGTTTCTCTATACACCTTATAAGATATTATCGATATGTCCTCTATATTTGAAATATGCAAAAATTTAGAGCGTAAATTCTATTAATCTAAGAGCCTGGGTGGTTCTAAGACAAATTATATAGTATTTAACAATAATAGCAGCTTGATTCAAAAAAATAATTCTTTTGCGCATTAGGACGACAACAAAAAAATCCATACAAGACAAAATTATTAATATAGGATTAAATGCATTCAATACTATATGGAAAATAAGAGATATCACACATAAAGTATAATGTATAATTATTTAAAAACTAATTTAATCAAAATAGACTAATATTACAACTATTAAGGTACCTTTAATAAGGTAGTATAGAATAAATCCAAAAAGAGAATGCCGTTATTGTAACAACGCCTATTACTATCAGGAAAATAACAGCTAGTGTTGGGTTTATTATTTTTTGTTGATTAACGGTCATTTTTAATCATTCATCCTTTTTTCTCTTGAACTACTTATCCAAGTAAGAGAAGAGAGACCTTCTAAAACGTTTAAAGAAAATGGACTATTAAACTAGTTCATCAATTCTATGCTTACATGTAGAATAAATAAAGGAAGTATCACATCTTTAAAGAATAATGATAACAACTTTTGCTTCACTAAATTAATCATCGAATAAACTATATATATCACTAACATATATTAAGAATCAATATCATAGGTGGTATGGAAAAGTAAATGGTAGAGACAAATCTCGGAAAATCTATGTTCCTACTGATAAAATCAAGGAGAGAAGCTTTAGGTTTATGGGTTTGGTCCTCAATTGTTGCTTGTTTACTTGTAGGTAGAGGATTCCCCCCGCTAGCACCTTCGCTATTATCCCTGATATCCATTGTTTTTGTTGTACTGTCTGCTTATATCTATAACGATGTTACAGACATGGAAGCTGATAAAAATAACGAAGTAAAAAGTGGTAGACCTTTAGCAACTGGAGAAGTAACAAAAAAAGATGCAATGAAACTCGTCTATATCTCAGCAGTTGCAGGGTTATCTCTAAGCTATTTTATCGGTTTATATAGTTTTATGTTTACTTCATTATACTTGGTTCTATTTGTTCTTTATTCTTATCCAAAAATTCATTTAAAGAAAATAATTGTAGTTAAAGAACTTACCATAGTCTCAGGTTTATTGATTCTTAACTTAAGTGTAAGTTACGCCATCATTGGAAGCTTTTCCTCAATGGCTTTCATAGGTTCACTTTTTTTTGCAATTTATGGCTTCTTTGCATTGCCTGCCGCAATGGATTCAACGGACATCGTTGCTGATCGAATTCAAGGTGTTAATACCCTTGCTTCAATTATGACTTGGAAGAGACGCCTACAACTTACTATAACTGGAATGCTATTAATTATGACTCTTACACCTTTTACTTACTTAAATTTTGGATATAACATATTACTACCGATAATGATGGTAATGAGTGGTCTAATTTTTCTTCGATTTATGGTCCCTATTATGTTAAGTGTAAGTCCTTTAATGAACGATGTTGATACGATAACTATGCTTAAAATTAAGAGAATTATAATATCGTTTAATTTTATTCTCTGTTTGGTTCTAGTTATTGGGACTATGAGTATAAATCTAAATTTATTTTAATTATTACAACTTTTATCAATAATTTATTTTTGCCATGCTATTATTCATTTTTTAAAATTTTTTGATTTTTCCATAATTTCTATGCACGATCCGCTCGTATGAATTCAATTATTTTAGTTTAAGTTGATGTTCAAGAACATTCTCATTATAAATATTGGGACTCTCAAGTAGATCAATCGATTTATCCACCGCCCGTGTGATAAGATCAACCATATCTTGAGTTTTCTCTGGATGCTGCTTAACCATGTAAAGAGCATTTTTAATTGCATTTAATGGTTCACGGAGCCTATTAGCTAAAATTTCGAAGGCCTTTTCATTAGCAATTTCTTGTTGTGAATCTAAGCGATTATAAACGTTCTCAGAGATTAATTGCTCCAAATTTAGTGCGTATTTCTCAAGTTCTTGCTCCATCTTCCTTTGTTCAGTAATATCCCTTAACACCGCGAAAAACTCTCTCTCATTATCTTCACTTTGAGATACATTGAAGTAGGCTTTCCCTAAACCCTTGGTTTTATTCTTTTTCACGAATGTGAACTCTAAAGGATCAAGAATCTTTCCTTGAGATAAATTTAAAAACAATTTAAAGTATTTGAGTGCATCACTCTTTGTACAAGTATTAAGATTTAGAATATGCTTTCCGACAATCTCGTCATTCGAGAAACCCGTTATTTTATTAAAAGTAGGGTTAACAAAAGTGACATTCCCAAATTTTGATAGGGTAACTATACCATCAGGGGAAAGTTCAACGATATTCCTAAAATGACGCTCACTCCTACGAAGATCCCTTTCCATTCTCTTTCTTTCAGTAATGTCTCTACTGAAAGCAATTATCGATTTTTCTCCTTCGTATTCAATTACATTCAGACTTGTTTCAACGGGTCTATTAGCACCATCCTTACGCAGGAAATCTATCTCTATAACCGCGGTCACATTTTGAGTTTGGCAATCAAGGATTCTGTTAAAGAATTCAGTGCGATCCCTATCTTGGATCCACTCACGAATATCTGTATCAATAAGTTCAATCAATCCATTAAGCCCTAAAAGCTTAACCTGAGACCTGTTTGCATACTTGATCTTTGAGCCAACTATTATCACAAGAGCATCCGATGTCTCATTCACTACACGTTGATAAAGAATTTCAGTTCGTTTCTTTTCAGCAGCCTCAATTATCCTTTTAGCAAGAACTGAGTAATGACAGGGTTGAAGCTCTTTTCGCACATAATCATTCACACCAATAGAAAAAGCCGCTTCTGCAACCTCTTCGCTACCTTGACCCGTGTAGAGTATAATAGGAATATCAGTTTTCTCTCTTATCTTCTTCGCGAGCTCTATCCCCGTCATCTCTGGCATCTTATAATCGCTAACTATGCAATCATATTTTTTCTCTTGAATGAGCTTCAAAACTTGGTCAGTTTCTGTAGTAGAAGTAACATCAATAGGTTGATCTGTAGCCTCAAAGAAAAGCGTTAACATATCGAGCTGCTCCTTATCATCGTCTATATGGAGCACTCTCACCCTTTTTGCTAGCTTACTCTTGGGCTTATCAATCAAAGCCTTTCAAGCAACACTTTGTGAGAAGATTATAATGGTTTATCGACCCTAACTCTGTATCATCAATACTTTAATGATTATGAAGAATCTAATCCTTTTTTTAGACATTATTTCACATCATTTTTTTATACAGTTATCTCAAGGATCTTGAAATAACCATTTATATCAATTCAATCATAATTCTGGGGAACAAGGTCGTTGAAATGTCTACCGCCATCACAGTTAAAGACCTTAAGAAGAGTTTCGGCGATATCGAAGCTCTAAAGGGAGCAACTTTTCATGTACAAGCAAAAGAAGTCTTCGGGTTGATTGGACCCAATGGAGCAGGAAAAACAACATCAATCCGTATACTTAGCACTCTTATAGCTCCCACCTCAGGCTTCGCCGAGGTTTTCGGCCACGACGTCGTTAAAGAACCTGAGAAGATCAGAGAAATGGTAAGCTACCTTCCAGAGGAGGCGGGCGCTTATCCGTATCTTACAGGTTTAGAATATCTAGAGTTCATGGCTGGATTCTATGCTGTGAATCAAGAGGACCTCTATCGATTCGTGCAATCGGGATGTGAAATATCGGGATTAGGTGATAGGATTAAGGATCGAGTCAATGGCTACAGCCGCGGTATGAAAAGACGTCTACTAATCGCTAGATCTCTGATGATGCGCCCTAAACTAGCAATCCTGGACGAACCTACATCAGGCCTGGATGTAATTCAAGCTGTTCACGTCCGCCAGATGATAAAAACTTATGCAAAAGATTATGGAGTAACAGTTCTAGTCTCGAGTCACAACATGCTCGAAGTGGAGTACTTATGCGATCGCGTTACCTTGATAAACAAAGGCATCGTGGTCGCGGATGGAACACCTTCAGAGCTCAAGATCCGCTTCAATGCGAGTAACCTCGAACAAGTATTTATGGAGGCAGCACAAATTGGGTAAATTAACAGCTATCGTAAGAAAAGAGATAAAAGAACTAATTCGAGACCCAAAAATCTTATTTGGAGTAATCCTTCTACCTCTTATCCTCTACCCCGCAATGGGTAGTGCAATAAGCATAAGTCAACAGTCAGTCATAGATGCAGTCAAAGGAGCGAAATTCGCCGTTTATTCGGATAGCAGCGGACCAATAACTGAAGTATTCTTTGGATATTTATCAAAAGACAATATCTCAATAATGATAAAAGCAGACAACCTCTCAGATGCGCTTAATAAATTCCAGGATTCTGAAGCCAAATCTCTCATTTATGTTCCTGCAAAATATGAAACCAACCTCACATCTGGGTTGAGGGGAAATGTAAAGATCTATGCTAATTTGAAAGGTCTTAATATGGCTGAGACACAAAGCACCGGTGTTGTAGGTAATCTAGTGAATCTCTACAACTACTACTACTCTGTTGCCATGATCGATAACCTCCTTAAAGTTGCGGGTCAGAATGGCAATGCCTACATGATTCACGACCCGCTGCAAGTCAATTATGCATCCATCATAAAGGGTAACGTGGTTGAAGTCAACCCAAACCAGATCACAAGTCTCGTTATGACTCAAAGCATAATGCTTCCGATGATGATTATGGTTATGGTTATGTTCGCTATACAAATGGCTGCAACGAGTATGGCACTTGAGAAAGAGCAGAAGACACTCGAAACTTTGATGACTCTACCAGTTGATCGAATGACGATACTGGCTGGGAAACTTGGAGGTAGCATAGTAATTGCTGTAGTAGGAGCAATCAGCTACATGATCGGTTTCAGCTATTATATGGAGAGCGCTTTTAGCTTCGTACCAGAGATGACGAGCATAAGTTTAGGAGATGCAGGGATTGGTATCCAACCTCTCGGTTATGTCATTATTGGTATTGTCATATTCATTACACTTGTCTCAGCGTTAGCGCTAGCAATTAGTCTCGCAGTCTTTACTGATAGTGTTAGAAGCGCTCAAAGCATAACCGGGGTCCTAATAGTGCCTGTGGTTCTTCCAGCGATGGTTCTTATGTTCACTGACATTGAACTCCTTCCCCAAACTGTTCAATGGATAATGCTAGCAATTCCTTACACACATAGCATGTTAGCAACAAAAGCAGCTTTCCTAGGAGACTATTGGGTAGGGATCCGGAGTATAATTTACATAAGCGCCTTTACACTAGTAACTCTATTCGTAGCAGCTAAAATATTTAACACAGAACGCGTTATCACTGGAAAAATGATAAACTTTACTTTCAGGAAGAAGCAGCACACAGACGAATAGCTAGTTGTAAAAACACCATATTTTCAGTATACCTTTCTAAATAAATTTATAAAAGAAAAATGGAATCCCAATTTAATAAAATTATTGAGTAAATTACTCGAAAACTCTTAATTTAGAAGATATTCAATTGCACGTATTAAAGAAAACCACTAGCACCCCACCATTTCGAGTTAAATAAACAACAATTCAGAGCAACCGTTAAAAGAGTTGAATCCTTAGAACCTAAGATTAGAATTGAGAAAATTCAAAGGTATAATCTTTGATCTTGACGGAACTCTCGTTGATACTGAGATTGACTTCAGGCAAATGAAGCGAGAGATGATCAAAGAGTTGGAAATAAACGGCGTAAAGGCAAATACACTTACACCTGATATGACAACCGTCATTATTCAGGAGAACGCTGAGCGGATCTGGGTAGAGTTAAATATGCCAGAAACTGAACGCGTCAGGCTCAGAGATGAAATGACACGTCTTATGGATACAGCCGAGATGAAGGCAATAAATACTCTTAAAGTAATACCTGGCGCCTCAGAAGCAGTGAAACTGCTATTTAACAGGGGATATCGTTTAGGGATTCTAACAAGAAGTAACCATAATTACGCAATTGAAGCTATTAAAAAGATGGGGGTTGAAAAGGAGTTTATGACAGTTCTAGGGCGTGGGGACACTTCACAACCTAAACCTTATGCTGAAGCAATGATCGAAGCTGCTAAGGCGCTTAAACTCGAAGTTGCAGATGTTGTAATGATCGGAGACCATAGTATAGACTCAACTTGCGCTGTTAATGGTGGGTGCTACTTCATTGGTGTAGCCACAGGACCCCGAGGATTGAAGAGTTGGGAACAGAATCAGCCTGAGGTCATTCTAGAGAGTGTTTCAGATCTTCCGAATTATTTGTCCAATAAATTCAGTTAACCACAATTTATCGACGGTAGGTTTTTAACCCCAACAAGAATGCTATCATTTAATTCCTACGTAAGCGTATGAGGTACGCTGATTGGAGGTTAGGTTATGTCTGGTAAAACTGAGGAATATGCAAAAAAATTACAGCAGGCTCAATCTGTTTTGAACATGATAGCTGACGATAACACAACGCCTCGTAACATTCGCCGCGCCGCTAAACAGGCGGCCGATATGCTATTAGACGGAAGTATAAGTGTTGCAGCCCGTGCAGCTAACGCCATATCTTTACTGGAGGACATCAGTCAGGATCCGAATATGCCGATGTATAGCCGAACGAGGATTTGGAATGGAATCAGCCTCCTAGAGGGAATCCGGGATTAATTTTATTTCTAAACCCCTTCTGACCATTTAAATGATCAAACGAACATTTTGTGAATTTGATAACATTAATAGATGCATTCCCAATCAACAAAGCTTCTTATAAATAACAATACTCATACATGAGAGTGACAGATTCTTCGTCTATGGAGCACGTCTACTTCGAGGTACTGGGTGATCCAGTTCCGAAAGCACGTGCTAGAACTGTAAGAAAAGGGGGTAGAACATGGAGTTTTACACCTAAGAAGGTAGTTTCATGGGAGAAACTTGTAAAGGCTGAAGCAGAAAAACACTTCAAGAAGCCTTTAACCGGTCCAATAATGGTCTCGATGATTTTCTATCTTAATCGTCCAGCAAGCAGACGAGTAGATATCTGGGTTCCAACTACTCCTGACTTGGATAATCTTGAAAAAGCGGTGCTAGACGCTCTTAATGGCGTCGCATATGAAGATGACCGCTATGTCGTAGCAAAAAATGGGCAGAAGAAATACGTACGGTACGACGATCCACGTGTTTGTGTGCGGATTACAAGCCTAAGCAAGCAAATTGATCTCGAAGGGTTTGGAATAAAAACATCGCGTAATAAATCTCAAGTGAAATCAACATCAGTTAAAGTTAAAGAAAGAATAAAAAATGGAAAATCTTCAAAGATTACTAAATTAGATGATCCAATTATCTAAATTAGAATAATAAAGTGTGATAAGGTTTAAGCAGCGGTGCTGGGAGTAAAGTTGGAGCCGGGGTAGCCAAGCGGACTACGGCGCCAGTCTTGAAAACTGGTGCTCTCACGAGCCCAAGGGTTCGAATCCCTTCCCCGGCGCCATTAAAATATTTTAGTTTTTTAAGATAACGTGATATTATATTGCTTGCTATTAGATTTCCGATGTGTTTCGTCTCCAAGATATTTTACGTAAAGTTCTGTTGTATCATCTAAAACGTCTGTCCACTTCACTTCCCAAATTATCTCGAATTCACCATTATTTTTCGTAATTCCTTCAGCTAGCAAGTCATCTCTCCCAACATCTCTATCCATAAGATACACTTTACTTTGTTCAATCGGTTTTCCACTTTCTAACTCGTATAACTTTCCTTTGAGAGTCAGTTTTTCACTTACACGTGCATTTAATGGAGGCTTGATAAAGTCTATCTCCGTCTCGATTGGTTGAGCCACTTCTCCAGGAAGGTTTTTCAGGATTATTTGTACGAGTACAATTCCATTAGGTATCATAATGGCTCTCTTTCCGTCTTCAGTCTCTAATTGTAGATGCATAATTCGGATCTCCTTAACGATTCCAGTTTGTCCTGAGATAGTTACGATATCTCCGAAGGTGAAGGGGCGCGTTAAAAGAAGGAAAACGCCAGCTAAAGTATTGGTTAATAGAGTCTGAGCGGCGAAACCTACGAGTAGACCAGTGAATGATCCAAGAGTGAGCGCAGCCGCAGGATCAACATTGTAGATCGAAGCCATAATTGAAAGGAGAAATGCGATTCCAACGATCTTTGTAATATTCTTTACAGTCGCGGAGGACGCATGATCTGCAAAATTTCGCATATAAATGTAGACTATGCGGCTGATCTCAGAGATCATAAAGTATCCAATAATAACTACAATCACCGAGTCGATGTATCTCAAATATGGGTTAATTGCCAGCAAAACCGGTGCAAACCATTGGATAGCCTCAGGAATATCCTGTGGCTTAGACCATCCAAAGAGATACTTCGCCAAACTCAGCCCTGCAACCAACAAGATAAAGGATACTACAATCTTAAGCGCACTATGTTGATATTGTACTCGACGATTCCTTTGTTTCCTGCTCTCATCAATGCCCATGAACCCACCGAAAACACGCGGCGTTATATAACTATCGTGCCTTGAGAATTAATCTGAAGCGTTGATTCTAACAGTTTCCTCTCCTTTTATCTCCATGTGTACGAATCTGCTCATTGGAGTACTCAAACTTGATGCGGGGTAGACCTCAGGTAACACCTTTACCCATATAGGAAACCTGCATTTGAGAGCGGTACCTTTAATGATCGCCTCTCCAGGAGGCAGGTCACCGATAAGTTCACTAAACTCTTTTCCAATAATCTCCGCAAGCCGTTGTTTATCTAAGTCCTCTAAACTATGACAGATGACGTTATTGGCACACTGGGTAATGACAGTTTTATCTACTGTAGCAAGACGCTGAGTAACCACCCAAAGACCAATACCGTTCCGACCTCCATTCGTAGCAATTTCCTTGATAACCCCTAGTAACTTTCCTCGGCTATCCTTCTCTCCGATATCAAAAACTCCGTGCTGAGGAGCGTAATACATCGCTTCCTCCAATACTACCACACATCCAAACTTTCTCGTCTCTAAAGCTTCACCAAAAATCCTACGAATAACCTGAGCAACAACGAGATGCTTCTGCTCCCAACTATCTCGACCATCACTGAGATCCATAATGACAATACGACGTTCTTTAATGAGCTGGACAGGATCCAGAACCTCAGCAGTACCATCTTGAATCAGTCTACTCCCGGAGACTGCGTTATCTACTTGGGATCTATATTGCTCAAACTCATCCATTTTCTTATTGAATCCAAGTTTCTCCCCGTCAACTTGCGAAACAGCTCGTCGAAGGTTTGTTTTTGTTGTTGGTATTGCTTGAGCATATAACACTTTTAGTGCCTGTGTTAATATTTTTGTGTTCCACCAAGTTTTTTGCCAACCAAACTCGGTTAAATAGTCCTCCCAGGGGATATCTCCAGGTTGGAAGAACCTATTCCAAGGTACTTTCAATACGTTTTCGGTTCCGAGGCGCTCAATCAGGCTACTATACTCCCCGTCTTTATCGATAATAAAAAAACGTACTGGTGGGTTAACTGAGGCAGCTCGAGCAACCATTGTAATGGCTGTAGTCGTTTTCCCAGTTCCAACGGCTCCGCAGATTAAGCAGCTCTGTCTTATTAGAGGATAGATCCCAAGTTCAACTTCAAGGTCAGTTGTAGGATCTGTGCCAAGCAGGAACTTCCAGTCGCCAGCAGGTTTAGTGAATTTTGAGACAAGATCCCTCTCTGCAACATAAACCGGCGTGTTCGGTGGGAGTGAATGCCTAAGTTGGCGGAGACTTCCGTCATCATCCACCCATCCCCACTGGTATGCTTCGGCATGGAGTGCTGTATCCTCCGCATCGAAAATTACTCTGCCCTCAGATAGGAGCGCTTCCTCATACTCTCTAACTCGTTTATGAGGATAAACACGAATTACTTGATAGATAACTGGTAATCCATTCTTTGGATGTTTCAGGTAAATGAGGTCACCTTTTCCCAATTCTCGGTTCCTTAACAAAATAATTGTTATCTGATCGAGGCGGTATTCGCCAGTCATACTGTACGTATGACCTATCTTTAAACCCCCATCCATCTACCTTCACCCCAGTATGGTGCAAGCCCTCGAACCTCTCCGGTACTTCTACTAACTTTACTAAGAATCTCTCCATAGACCTCAGCAACAAATCCCCGAGTAATCTTTACCGCTTCATCTGCCTTCATAATTGGAAGTGGGATTCCGTTATACATGCTTGATGCATAGCAATAATCAGCAATATCGTCAAGGGATGAAAGACAATGAGCAGGAATATCGATTCTTACCGGAGGTATGCTCCACTCCTTATTCATTCTTCCATAGAAACTATAAACTGGTACCTGAAGCGCGTCCATAAAATCTGAACTTCTATTAGCTTGCTGCATCGCTGCACGTGGTGAGAAAATATCGGTTCGTTCTCCAGGATATAAAGTTTGAAGCAGTATTGAACTATCAGGAAGAGCTGTTTCTGCTTGCATCTTCATATGGTAAATAAAATATCTTGCTGAAGGTCTCTTAACGATTCCAGCAACTACAACGTCTAAATCTCTACATATTTTCAGTAAATTATTGACCCCATCAATAAGCCTCTGCTGATCCTTGTGCCCACAGTTGAGCTTCCACCAGTCGCTGAAGCAAAGGGGACCATCAACAAGAATTAGTTCGATCTCAGGAGTTTTTTCGAGAAATTTGATCGCTGTTTCATAGAGTTTAGCTTCACGACGGAGGTTGATTGTTGCCTCAAACATCTTACTGGAGATGGTGTTAGAGATCATCATTAACTCAGGCTGTAGAAAAAACCTTGATCCTATTGGAAGACTATAAGCGAGAGCACTAATCACTGCGTATCGACGAGAAGCAAGAGGGAGTATTTGACTTCCTGCGTCCACCCCCACAACTTTCCTGAACTCTTCATGTTTGCTCATAGGATAAATTGGCGTTTCAGATCGTATTTTCTCCGCGAGGGAAGTAATTTCAGGCTGCTCTGAAATGATGTTACACGCAACTTCCTTTAAGAGAAGATCCCTCATACTTAATCGTAGACTCTGAAAAGGTTCGTTTATTTTCGCCTCATTAATTTTCTGGGGTTTTTCTAGGCTGAGCAAGTTTGACATCCTTCAGTTATCCCGTTAGTACAACAGTTTTTTTCTATCTATTTAAAGGCACCGTATATCAAGAGCGATATTTCTGATAAATGTCTATTTATATATATACTGCGAAAGTTACTCGCTCGCATTTTATTGATGGTCATCCATTAAGAGCTAATTTAAGAAAAGTAATGTTATTAGGGCGTTACACGTTAATTCTAAATAACATGTCTGAAGACTACTCTCTTCGAGATACAGTGTTTCGAGAGTTTCTCAAGAATCCCTCCTTAGGACCTGCTGAGATGGCGACGAAGATCAGCGCTAAATACAACTCTGTGAAAGCCGCCTATGCAAAACTGGCAGAAGATGGTCTACTTCAAAGAACGGGACGAGGTAATTACGAGCCAAATTATGGGTGGATCACCATCTATATTCTTGATCGGCTTGAAAAAATAGAAAAGGGGGTAAAGTAAGTTTGAGTGATTTGTTTGATAAAGCGGCTCAAGAACTTGGCCCTGGAACTAGCCAATTCAAGGTTTTAGTTTTTCTCGCTTTTCGTAATGCATCAACGCCTTCAGTAATCAGTGAAGAAACGGGTATTCTAGCAGGTACAGTACGTCCAGCTCTGCGAGCCCTCTTAGAGAAAGGTTATGTCAAACAAGGGGAAGACGGCACATACAAATCGGTTATACCATTCACTGATATTATAAGTACCCTTTATGTGATCAATAAGAAGTGATCCTGATGGATGTCTCCGATGAGCTAGAAAGTCTCAGAAGAGCTGAAAGCCAGCAACAGGTCTACCTATGCCTCATTGAATCTGGCGACTCGATGAGTAGTATAGAAATCGCGGAAAAGTTAAAGCAAACCACAAATGCAATCAATATAGCACTCTTCAATCTAAAAAATAAAGGACTAATAGACCCAGTTAGTAGAGGAGTCTACCGAGTGAAAATGGGTCCTATACTAGTCACTCTTCTTAAGGAGTATTTCAAGAAATGAGTGAAAAAATAGATACATTGGAACCCCAAACAAGCGCATATAAGATCCTCTGCCACCTTGCATTCAAAGGAACTATTCTTAAGCCAGCTGAAATAGCTACCGCGTTAGGAGAAAATGGTTCTACAGTTCGTGCTAGACTATCTGAGCTTAAAAAAAATGGTCTTGTTGATCAAAAACCAGAAGGGTATCTCTCTCTAATATCACCTTACGACATTATTTTGAAGATATATAGAGATTTAAGCAGTTAGGCTCACTTTCACTTTCATCCACCTCCACTTACGTTAGTTCTCTGTAAAGTTTATAATCGAAAGAAGAAAAAGGCGACACAGATAACCAATGTCAGATAAACAGCCAGGAGATCTAGCCGATAGAACAGATACACTCCTTAAGCTTCGCAAAGCACCAAGCCAATATGTAATTCTAATTCAACTCCTTGCTACAGGTCGTACAATGAGCCCAAAAGAACTAAGTATTGAACTACATCTTACACCAAAAGCAACGGAACGTGCAGTAGCAAAACTACTGGAGAAAAACCTAATCCAACGTAGCCCCTTTAAAGATGGCGGATATACATGCGATCAGAAACAAATAGTGATTGCACTGATCTTAGCAACTTCAATTCTTTATGAAGATTTTGAGAAAAGGAAACCCCCGGCAACTAAACAGCAGCCAAGCTCTCCCGTAGAGGTGGAAGTACCTCATCCTCAATCCACTTTACTCCCTTCGCAGTAAGTTTATAGAAGCTCCCCCGTTCTATAGGTTTAAAAAGATGACCTCTCTTCACCATTTCATTCAATCTAGCCGGCACCATAACTTTAACACCACTCATACTAAGGCTCTGTTTGATCTCTTTACTGCTACCTTGATAATCTTTAGAGGCATAAAGAATGAGGCCTATAGTCTCATAATGGCTAATTTTTCCAGTGTAAACAATAAGACAACCGTTCTTCCTAACCTCAAGGATCCCTTTAAGATGTTCTTGGTTTTCAGTTGTTATCACATTACTAATTTTTTCCTTTATCTTAGCTACAAGGTCTTTTTCTAACCACTCTAAGCCTTTCAGAAGGTCATCGGGCGTATTACCTGAGACCTCAAGCTGACCGTAGGGTGTTTTAATTTGAACCTTGAGCTCTGGCATCAAGAGGTCTCCATCATATTCATGGTGTAAAGATAACCGCGTTTTTTATCTTTCGCTCGTCTGATGGAACCTCTTTTGACGAGCCAAACAAGAACACCGCTTAGAGTTGTTCTTGGAAAAAATACAGCATTCGCTTCCATAGCTTCTCTGATTTCAGAGATACTTCTTGGGGTTTTTCCCCAGTCGGCATTAAGAAGCGCATTAACTGCTTCACTGCATTGAGTGGTACGCGGTATCTGGGGGAAGGTCTGGGCTTCATCTCTTTGTTGTTCTACCTTTCGAGGACGGGTTCGATGATTGCCGTCAGGGTGGAATGCAGTTGAAACTTTATCCACAATCGCATCGAGATCATCAAGGGTTTTGATAACTTCTTCCTTACTCCCACTGAGTTCTATCTCCATTTCCCCTAACCGTACTTTTAGATGAAAAGGAGAAACACTCATAGAGATCACTGTATTAGAAAGTATTATGGCTTGGAGATTATAATTTTATGCTTTTCGGTAATAGTTATAATGAAATAACACTTATTAAGCATTTTTATATTGTAAAAAAATTACGATTTATACTCCCTCAATTTTCTCTCTATTATTAGTTGGACATCAGGTGCTTTAGCTCTTCCTCGAACTTCGGACATCACAATACTCATCAAAGATACCGAGGCCTTTTCTCCCATTCTTGTAATGAGATTGGGGTTAGTTTTGATCTTCGTTTCAATAACAGCTTCAAGTTCCGTTTCGGTCATCATCCTCAAGTTTAGGGCGTGAAGAGCTTCCTTAGCTGGTTTTCCCTTGTTTATAGTGAGCCATTTAAGTATCTCTGGAATAGATTCCTTCAAGGTTAATCCTTCAACTACCAGCTTGAAAACCTCATTGAAGGCCTCATCACTCACATTTTCAAATGTAACGCCTTCCCTCTGAAGCTTCTTTATTTCCTCAGTGAGGGTCACGGCTAAGAGTGTCGTTATGTTAGGGTATTTGCGGCAAATCTCCTCGAAGAGAATCATGTACTCGGAATCGACAATTTGTCGAGCTAGTTTCTCGTTGAGATTGTAATCAAACATGAAACGTTCAAGTTTCTGTTCCGGCATCTCAGGTAAACTTCTTTTAATTTCTGAGATGTGTTCGAGTGTAATATTAACGGCTTTTACATCGGTCTCTGGGTACATACGAGCAGCTCCAGGGCGTGGTCTCGTGAATCTGGTTGTTCCGTCTTGGTTGGCGGATCTGGTCTCGAGAGTTACCCCGGCAAAGGCACTACGCGCTCTTTCTACAACGGCGTCTAAAGCAAGTTTACACTTCTCAGACTCGTCTGCAACGATGATTACTGCATCGTTTTCCGCTGCATTAACTCTGGTTCTGAGAGCTATAATCTCCTCATTTGTAATATTATAACCGGGAAGTTCGTCGGTATGAAAGATCCCTTTCACGCCACCACGGTGCTTGGCGTGGTCACTCATTTCAGTTCCAAGACGCCGTCCCTGACAGAGTTCACGTCCTGTTAAGCCGAGGAAATCAGTTAGTACAACTGCGAGAACTACTCCTCCAGCTTTTAAAGCACTTTTGAGTATCTTACACTCTGTTTGCTGGAATATATCAGATACATTAAATTGGGTTACTCCTTGCTTTTCTAGAGAAGCTCCGCGCTTCTTTAATTCTTTAGCAATTTCTAGGAGAGCAGCTTGACGATGTACCTCAAACTCAACAATGATTGGAATCATCTCAAGAGCTTGCACACCTTTTATCTCAACAACAGGGCCATTCATTATACTTACGTTTAGGTCTTGACGAATTGTTCCCAGCCCTCTACGAACCTTTCCTGTCGAGCGCAATATTGCTCCAATACGCTGGGCGACCTCTTTCACCTCAATGGGGGTGTTCATATCTGGAGCGGTGGTGATCTCCATCAGAGGTATTCCTAGCCGGTCTAAACTATACGTAATGATATCTCCTTCTACACGTATGTTTCGTGCTGCATCCTCTTCTAGACATATCTGGTTAAGCCGATAGGACTTACCATTGACCGTTATTGCGCCTTCGAGGGAAACTACGCTTGTACGCTGGAACCCACCGGGGTTACTTCCATCGACAACTGTTTTTCGCATTACCCAGACTTCGTCCACGGGGTTTGAACCAACCATAAGGGCAAAAGTTAGTGTGATGTTTAGAGCTTCTCTATTCATTGGGCCTGGGGGTTCCTCATCCATTTCAACTAAACATGCAGTATCCGAATCTGCCTCATATTGGATTATTTTTCCTTTTTTGAACTCAAAGAGTGCGGCCGGGTCGATTTCACCTAGTTCACTCTGGCTTGGACGGAGTCGACGGGTAAATGTCCACTCAGTTGTTTTTTCGCTGAGTTTCGGAGGGCACTTACAAAAGAGTTTGTGTTGAGTGGCTATCTCTTGATGGATCTCGATTCCACACTTCATTTGCAATCTAGCGTAGTCCAAATTATTCCCTCCTCACGTATGGGGTTCTATCATTATACTCCCCTGCTATGTTAGTTTTGAGTAATATTCGAGCTTCTTCAAGGTCTTTGGTTTGACCGAGGCTCCACATCATCTTTACATATGCAGTTTCAGGCAGCATGTCTTCTAGTGGCTCTACACCACGATGCGTTAACTCACGACCCATGCTGTAAACGTTCATATTGACTCTTCCCCAGATACATTGACTCGTCATTCCAAGTAGTAGCCCCGCATTGGTCGCGCGTCCGATCGACTCGTAACAAGCTTCACTAACGTGTCCTAGTCCCGTACCCTCGAAGATAATGCCTCGGAAGCCAGCGGCAACGACTGCGTCAACAATCATAGGATCAAAACCTGGAGTGAACTTTAACAGAGCTACTTTTTTCTCAAAATTGTTTCTGACGATAGGTGTTGAATCGCTGCGTATCTGATAGGTATCCGAGATCATATTCATTTTTCCTTCCTTCCAACGAGCAATGGGTTTAGCGTTCACTGTTTGAAACGCGTATCTTGCACTACTATGGCACTTCCGAACTTTGGTTCCTGGATGGAAAATGATATTATCATCACTAGTTCCTTCATGCATTCCTAGGACAACTCCCGCGAAGGGAGCATACGCTGCAGCATTAACGACCCCAACTAGGTTTGTCGCTGAATCTGAACTTGGGCGGTCGCTGCTACGCTGACTACCAACGAAAATAACTGGAACTGGAAGATTCTGTATAGCGAAGCTAAGGGCAGCGGTGCTATAGCCCATCGTGTCTGTTCCATGCGTTAAAATGATACCATCGACACCTTCACTGATCTTCTTTTCCACTTCTCGGGCCATCCCCTCCCAGTGATCTGAGTTGATGTTTTCACTGAAAACACTGTAGAGGATAGTTGCATCAATCTGAGCGATGTCAGCTAACTCAGGTACAATGCTAAGGAGGTCCCTACTATTCATTGCTGCGTAAACACCGCCGGTTACGTAGTCGACGCGGCTTGCTATAGTTCCTCCTGTGCTGATTATACTTACTTTCGGGAGACCTTTTTTAGGCAGCGGGAGAGGAGGCGGTCTGAACTCTGGCCGTGTGGCTTCACCTATTTTAGTGACTTTGAGATCACTTGTTAACTTTATCCCGATGTTGTAACCGCTTTTCTGTTTAAGCACCAAATGCCAATCATCTGCAGATTCAACACGAGGCATGAGAGACCCTTCGTAGACGTGACCTGAGGCATTTATGTTAATAATATCGCCTACCTTTGTATCCGCGTCTATGAGAATCTGTCTGAGTTTACCCCTATACCCGGGGAGAACCTCAGTTGTCATAATAATCAGAGTGTACTGCGTTTGATGGTTCTATTAAAAATGATGTTAGATTAACGAAGAAGCTTGGAAACGTATATACCCTCTTTATTGTAGCCATGGTTTGAGTAGTATTGTTTAGTGCCCAAAGCACTCATTATAACCATCTTTTTAATGTCAAATTTTTCACAAGCAGTTTTCTCCGCCTCATTTAAGAGGGTTTCACCCCAGCCTCGGTGTTGCCAATCATTTCCACTGGCCTTACCCACTGGAACCATACGACCATAAACATGGAGCTCTCGTATCAACCCAGTATTCATACTGATCTCAGGTCGATGTGAGTGTGAGCCAGGTATTCTAAGTCGGATGAATCCTACTAAAGCATCAGTTTTCCAGTCTTCAGCGGCTATGAACTCCTCTATTCCCCCAGAAGCCTCATATGTAGTATGATTAACTTTAATTCGAGTAGAATCAGCGCCATTGTTGATGTGTCCTACTTCTCTACATCTTATACATCTACATTTCTCATTTAATGCCTCAAGCCTCTGAACTGCGAGTTGACGAAGGTTACTTTTATCGACACCTGCTTCAATTTGTGGGAGAGGAATATCCCTTTGGACTCGCATGATCCTAATCCAGGGGGGCACCATTCTTTTTACTTCTGATACAATCTCCACAGCAGCTTCTGTTGATAAGGGATAATAATCTCCACTTTTCCACCAGTTATAGAGCTTGGTCCCCTTAACTACTAGAGTTGGGTAGATCTTTAACATATCTGGCTTAAAGCGCGGATCTGTAAATATTGTTTTGAATGCTTCAATATCCTGTTTTTTAGTCATACCTGGAAGTCCTGGCATCATATGATAGCAGATCTTGAGTGCAGAATCTTTCATCCGAGCTGTTGCTTTGACTACGTCATCAACGGTATGACCTCGATCAACCTTCTGGTAGATGTCATCGTAGATTGTTTGGACTCCCAGTTCGACCCTCGTTACACCAAGGTCAAGCATTTCATCGATATCTGTAATTTTCAAACAATCAGGACGGGTCTCAACCGTTATTCCCACATTCTTAATCTTACTTTCTTCTGCGTTTAACTTTGCTTCGTTAAGACTTTTTGAGATCTTGTTAGTGATAGCGTCAAGGCAACCCTTTACAAACCATTCTTGGTATACCCGTGGTGATGCAGGAAACGTTCCACCCATGATAATTAGGTCGATTTTATCAACAACATGCCCAATACTTTGAAGCTGGATTATCCGAGATTTAACTTGAGCTTCTGGATCGAACAGGTTTTGGCTTCCCCGCATAGCTGCGGGTTCAAAACCAGTATAGCTTTGAGGGCTATCAGTTTCAGGACCACCGGGGCAGTAAGCACATCGACCATGAGGACATGGGTAGGGCTTCGTCATAACTGCCACAACGCTAACACCACTTAGAGCTCGCGATTCTTTTCTACGAAGAATTGGCAAAAGTAGTTCAATTTCTTCATCTTTGAGGTTTGCGATTATCTCAGAATTACGCGGGATATGTGGTAACTTATACTTTTTAGAGATTTTAATCTTTAAACGATCAAGATTAAATCGAGAAATATTGCCTGTTGAAAGAAGGTTATCAATAATTTCTCTGTAAGGGGTTGCCAACTCGAGTCAGTCGTATCGTTTATTACTTATTAATGCTGCTTTGCTAAGCATCATTTTCGGAGTACGAGACAGGTTTTTTAGTGTTCTACTTTTATTGCTCTGCCAGAAGCGTCCATACGTAGCTTACCAAATTCGTCTTTAATTGTCTTTAACATTTCTCTGTCAAAAATTGGTCCATCTTTACATACTCTAAAAGGTCCAACTGCACAGCTTCCACATAGTCCAACGGCACATTTACAGAGTCGTTCCATACTTACTTGAATATTTAAATTCAAACACTCGACTGCTTCAAATACTCTAATAATCATCAGCTCTGGGCCACAAATGTAAATTGAGTCGTAATCCATTTCATTTATCATAGTAATTGCGAGATTCGATACGTAGCCGTGGTAGCCTTCTGATCCATCATCTGTGGCTATTTTGAGGTTCGGTCCAATGAGTTTTCTAAGTCGATCTTTGAATAAGAGTTGATCGCTATTTCTTGCCCCGATCACGAATGTAGGATTCAATCCAATGGCTACCATCTTTTCAGTTAAAGGTACAAGAGAAGCTATGCCACTTCCTCCGCCAATGATGAGGGGTTTAGATCCCTCGATACGGTAACCATTTCCGAATGGCCCTCGAACACCTATTCGATCGCCTTGATTAAGCTTGGCAAGAGCCTTTGTAGCATCGCCGACTATTCTCACAGAGATAGAGGTTTTATCTTCAATTGAGGAGAGACTCATAGGGATCTCATCGACTCCCGGGATCCATACCATAAGATATTGCCCGGGATAGGCTTCGATCTTTGGTTCAAGGTAGAGAGTTGTAATATCCGGTGTTTCTTTAACCGTCGAGCTGATCGTCATTAAATGTTGTTTAAACATGATGCGCTCCTCCTACGAGTTCTGAGACTTTAGTGTAACCGTTTTCAGCGAGATAGATTCTGATACCCTCATTTATTTCGTTATAAACCTCAAACCCATGTGTCATTACTGCGGTCCCGATCTGGACAGCTGAAGCTCCCGCTAACATGTACTCAATTGCGTCGAGACCTGTTGTAACTCCTCCACAACCGATTATTGGAATTTCAACTGCTTCAAATATCTCCCAGACACAGCGTAGAGCTATTGGTTTAAGTGCTGGACCAGAGAGCCCTCCAGTAACATTCGCGAGTATAGGTCGTTTAAAGTTGGCATCTATGGCCATAGCCTTAAGAGTGTTCGTTGCTGTAATCGCGTCAGCACCTCCCTTTTCAGCTGCTACTGCAATCGAAACAATATCGGTTACATTAGGTGAGAGTTTTACAAAAACTGGTTTATCTGTTACAGCCTTGACCGCCGCAGTGACTCTTTCTACACTCAACGCATCCGCGGCACACATACCTACCTCTCCTTCGACGTTTGGGCAACTAAGGTTAAGCTCCAGAGCATCAGAACCCGCTTCACTGAGTGAAGAAGCACTATCCGAAAATTCTTTCAAAGTGGAGGCAAAGAAACTCGTGATTACTGGCACATTCTGGTTTTTCAGTTTTTGAATTTCGTCAATAAAATAGTTTACTCCTGGGTTAGGAAGACCCATTGCATTTAGTATTCCAATCTCTGTCGGAACCACAGTTGGGTTTAGGTGTCCAAGTCTAGATTGGGGTCCTAGACTTTTTGTTATTACAGCACCTACTCCTGAGTCATATACCCGACGAAGAAGTGGAACACTAATCCCCAGAACACCTGAGGCGTTTAACGTAGGCGCGCGAAGCTTCAGCCCGGTCAACTCTATGGCTAAGCTTATCTGGGTCAAGTCTCCCAAAGATTTAACCAGCCAACTCATAAAGCAATCGGAGAGATCACAGTTGACCTTAGCACATATTGAAGAAACTCTAATTGGAGTATTCGCCCTTAATATGAGAGGGGAGGTCCTCGAGAAGGCCCTTTATTCACGAAATCCGGATAAGATCGCTGTAGAGATCCGGAAACAACGTGATGGTGAGGTTACAGCTGAGGTAGCGAGAGCTGTTGATGGTTTAATTAAGCGAGGTTTTGACCGTATTTCTTTCACAAATCAACTTTTAGCTGAAGCTGTTAAGGCTCAATATTTCGTTGAAGTTGAAGTTGTAGAGTCTAGCCGTGCAGCTAATAGTCTTAAAGAGGATTTATCTGCCATTGCAATTAATATGCATATTGTCAAAGATGAGGCAGCTTTTTTCGAGTTAAGCGGTATGGTCTCCACACTTCTTGCTCGAGGTGCTGTTCAAGACGCATTAGGGGGAAAGGAGACGTTAATCACTCAAACTGTTCAGCTTACAGGTGAATTAGATACGATGCTAAACGGTTTAGCCAGTCGTGTTCGAGAGTGGTATGGTTTGCATTATCCTGAACTTAGTCGTATACTTCGTGACCACCCCTCATATTGTCGTTTCGTTGCAATGATCGGTGCGCGTGGAAATGTGAATAATGAGCGGTTAAACACCCTTGAGTTACAAGCGCGTGAGGTTTCTTCTATACTACGGAGTGTATCTGGAAGTATGGGTGCTGATCTTCGGGAAACTGATCTCATGGAGATTCAAAGCTTAGCCCAACAGACCTTGAAACTATACGAGTATAGAAAACATATAACCGAGTATGTTGGAGAGATCGCTCAGGATGTAGCACCGAACGTTTCATCACTCTGTGGACCTCTTCTTGCTGCGAAGCTTATTGAGAAAGCAGGAGGACTTCGAAAGATGGCTATGAGCCCATCTAGTAGCATTCAGATCCTAGGCGCTGAGAAAGCATTATTCCGCGCAGTCAAAACAAATGCTCGACCTCCCAAACATGGGTTGATATTTCAACACCCATATGTGAACGGCGCTCCTCGAGGGCTTCGAGGTATCAGAGCCCGTCACTTCGCTGCGAAACTAGCAATCGCTGCTAGAGCAGATGCTTTCTCTGGGAACTTTATCGCGGATGAACTTAAAAAACAGCTTGATGATGCGAAGACCGGTTAATTTTTACAGATTCTTATGCAAATTGACGAGACGTTCCGGATTTCATTTTCCTCACCAATCTTTTCAGTTCCGATAGCTATGTCGTCGATACTTACATTGTTAATGAAACTACGTCGAGCGACCTCTACGACATCAACGGCTGTACTTATAGCTCTCCCTCTAGCCATAACGTTAACGACATCCGACCTCTGGATCGCCATGAGGAGCGCTGTTACGTAGTTCAGTATCGGTTTAGAGCCTATGTAGATGTTTTCTGCTGACAAAGGTTACACCAAATATACTTTGGGTCCATACTACTTAAAAACGTATAACTAGTAAAAATCATTTTGACGATGTTATGAAAGATTTACATACTCCGATAGGAGAGGAAATGAACTGTATAAAGGTGATTAGCTATGTCCACGTTCTCTGAGGCGTACCAAGAGAAATTTGGTAGGAGGGATTGTCCTTTTCTATTCGAATGCGACGTTCAGGTGACAAAGGACTTTTTTGCTCGTGTTTGTAAAACACCAGCTTATACTAACTGCCACCATTTTGCGAAACGTGTGGGCGAGTTACAACTTCCTATAACATGGCTTCAGAAAATGGCAATAGATCAAGCTCGTGTAGCCGAACAGGATGTTGCACAGAAAGCACCCACGGAGTAGTCGTTTTTGAGTATACGGGAGTATTCACCCGGAATATTTTACTTAAACACTGGTAGAGAAGAACTTTTGGTCACCCGTAACTTATCTCCAGGTAGAAACGTTTACGGCGAACATCTAATCAACTTTAATGGAGTAGAATACAGATCTTGGAATCCAACAAGGAGCAAACTAGGGGCAGCTATTGTAAAGGGACTAAAAAAAAATCCTATAATGCCTGGTTCTAGGATATTATACCTTGGTGTAGCCAGTGGAACAACTGTTAGTCACGTTTCAGATATCATAGATTACAAAGGACATGTATGGGGAGTTGACTTTGCACCTCGCCCTCTTAGGGATCTCATCGATAATGTTGTAAGATACCGTAAAAATATTTCACCTATTCTAGGAGATGCCCGTCAGCCTCAAAGCTACTCACTTCAGGTTCCTAAGGTGGAAGTGATATTCGCCGACGTTGCACAACCCGATCAGGCTGAAATAATGATTAAGAATATTAATCTCTTCTTAAAGAGAGGCGGATACGTAATGTTGAGTATCAAATCCAGAAGCATAGATGTAGGACGTGACCCCATCGTTATCTTCTCTGAACAAACCGAAATCCTTCGTAAAAACGATCTTGAAATTTTAGAACTCATTGAACTCGATCCTTACGAAAAAGATCATGCTCTAGTATTAGCTAAACTCCCTTAATCTTCTCTCTCGCTCTCTAACTGGTTTCCAACTTAATCGCACACATTCCGGGCATGCTTTGTAGTTATGAACCCATTGTTCAAGCCAGGTGATAGTTTTTTCATCACTTGGGTATCCTGAATTGAAGTCGCCATAACGTTCATGGAGTTCTGAGATGATAGCATCTCGTCGGACCTTTGCCAAGATGCTCGCGGCTGATACAACTAGGTATGTTGAATCGGCTCTATGTTCAGAAACGACATTCAACTTATACCCAAGAACCTTTGAGATTATTGTACCAAATCTTTCAGCGTTAACATCGCAAGCATCCACATAAGCTTCATCTGGTCTCAGTTCACGAATTACTTTCGCCATCGCTATCGCTTCAACATAATTAAGCTTCCTAAGCTTGACATTACGAAGAACAATCAAATCGATAGATCGAGGTTGAAGCTCGAAATATGACACACCTATTGCTAAACCTTTTATCAAATCAGCAATTTCCTCTCTATGTTTAGGTGTTAGTCTCTTCGAATCACGAACACCCCAATCGCTGAGTTGTGGTATAGCCTCTTTTTCGAATGTCACACCAGCTACTATAAGTGGGCCGATGAGGCATCCTCTCCCAGCTTCATCAACGCCAGCGATTAACATGGTTTAGTATATTTCTGTCTCCACTATAAGGTAAATGTCTATTTATCTGATTCACTCAGATATTGTGCGTGTTAGCAAGCTAAAAATATCTGACTCTTACTGCGCATATCTTCAAGCATAAAATTTAGTCATTAATTTAGCATATTTGTTTGATTATCTATTCTCAAAGAACTTCGAATATTCATTTTATTCTCCGTTCTCCTTGAGATGTTGGAAACACACCTTCTTAAGTTAGAAGCTGACGTTTATGAGGTACCCCCCTCCCCCCAACGAACCCTCCTATGCTACCACCTTTTTGAACAACCGGTGACATGGCACTATAAGGTTATGAGGATTCGTGGATATACTCGGTTTCCGATGGCACAAAAAAGCCTTTTAACCACCCATTTTCCCCACAATATCATCATAAATTGTGAGTTTAGAAGCTAAAATTTTTGAGATTTCATTCCAGACCTCTTTCTGAAAAACAGCACCCTATTAATCAAAGGGTATATTGAATTTTATTTTCTCCTTCCTAAAGTACTTATCTAATAGAAGTTAGTTCTTTAAACCTCGAAGAAACCTCACAAATTCACCAATTACTCTTTTTCCAACTTTACTAAGAAATTTCTCTAGACCCAGCTGAGTGGAATCCAATCAACCCTTTCTTGAAAGTAGCTACCTACCTTATACCTAATGGTGTATCGAATGTTGTATATTAGATCCTCTCCATAACTGTCAATCCTTTAAATCTGAGTATTACCCAACCTAGAACGGGTTGCATACACGTAAAATAGTATTGGCTTCAACTTCTCCTCGACGTATTCAGCTCCTCAAACAGTTAGGTGTAAAATTCGAATGTTTCGATCCAAATAAGTCAGAGGATAGCGTTGCAACAAATCCAGAGCAAAGAGTCATAGAGAATGCTGAAAAAAAAGCACGTCCTGCTATGAGTCAATATTCAGAAGCACTCATTATTGCAGCGGACACTATCGTTTACTTTGATGGAAATATCCTTGAAAAACCCAAGGATACGTCTGATGCTATAAGAATGGTTACCCTGCTCTCGGGTCAAGTTCACACTGTCTATACAGCACTTTTTATCCATGACACAACATCTGGTCGAAATCGTGTCGAAATTGAAAAAACGTTAGTGAGAGTCAAGAAACTTACTAAAGAGGAAATCTCTTCATATGTAGATACAGGTGAACCTATGGATAAGGCTGGGGCTTATGCTGCGCAAGGGTTGGGTGGGTTGCTTCTGGAAAAAATTGATGGATGTTTCTATAACGTTGTTGGACTTCCCCTATCTTTACTTCATAAAATGTTAGTGGATTTTGATATAGATCTACTTATTGATCAAAACTAGATCAGTTTATAAATTAATATTATCTAGCTATATAGAATCTATATTTTATATAAGTCACTCTTTAATTGTATATCCTTAATAATAATTAGATCTACGTGGGTAAGTATCAGAACATTATGGGATCTTTACTTGCCCTATATTTTTTCATTTCAGGTATTATGTTAATAATATCCAGTGCCAGTTTAATGGCTGAGTTCCTTGCTGAGAAGATCGTTTCACTAATACGCGATACTACAAGCGCAGTCTTCGCCGGGTGGATCGGCACGGCTTTACTTCATAGTAGTGGTGCTTTTGATAGCATTGTAGTTGCACTCGCTAGTAGTGGGGCAATGCCCCTTAGCCTAGCAGTTAGTACTATCATCGGGGCTGAACTCGGAACCACAGTCACACCTTTTCTTATCAGTCTTTTAGGTTTAATGAGAGGAAAGGGAGAACATGCAGCTGCATTTAATGTTACAATAAGTCATGTTCTATACAACATTGTAACTCTGTTAATATTTTGGCCAGCTGAACTTTTTTTCGGATTAATGACAACAATAGCTTTGAAGGGTAGTACAATATTCGTTAAAGCTTCATGGCTTGAAGCAGTGCCTGATATTCTTAATGTTATCACCGCGCGCGCGAACTCTATAGCATTGCTCGTAAATTTCTCGCAACATTAGATTTTCCGGGTTGGAATATGGGAAGTATGATACTGTTAGGTGAGTTCCTCAATTCCTTAGAAACGATTGCTGACTGGAGCGAGAACACCGCAGATATTGTTAGAGCTGTCGCTGTTCGAAGGAAGTAGTCTTCAAAAAAGGGAAAAAATGTTATCGGTAGCTTTGGAGGTTTTAAGGCTCAACTGTTATAGCTTGAGTTGGGCAACTATTTACACAAGCCATGCAGCCGATGCAATCTTCAGCACGGGTAGGTTCACTTTTACCTCCAACCATATCGTAGACGTTCATGGGGCACACGTCGACACAGGTACCCTCTCCATCACACTTTTTCTTATCAACAGTGACAGTAGGCAAACGATTCACCGCTCCTAAACAAGATTAAGATCATTTAAATCTGTTTCCTGTTAAACGGCAAATTTCTAGTTTTTTGGCTTATATGTAAAGAGTTTAGACAATTCTATTTCCAGTAACTTTTCCATTAAGAACAGATAGGACACTCTCGCAAATCTGAGTCGCCATTCTGACCAATGCCTCCTTACTACTAGCGGCAAGGTGTGGAGTCAGGATCACATTATCCATTCCTATTAACATGTTATCAAGACTTAGTGGTTCTTTCTCGAATACATCAAGAGCTGCTCCCGCTATCTTTCCAGATAAGAGAGTTGAGGTAAGAGCTTGTTCATCGATTAAATTGCCACGTGAAACGTTGACAAGTAATGCAGTAGGCTTCATTAATGCTAGTTGACATTCACCTATAATGTGGTATGTTTCAGGTGTACCAGGTACATGAAGAGTGATTATGTCACTACACTCTAAAAGATTAGATAGATCTGTATAATGGATATCAATTATCCGTTCTGCTTCAGGTTTTCTAGTTCGACTCCAGTAGAGGAGATTAACCCCAAATGACTTGAGACGCAGGGCTGTAGCTTCCCCGATTCTCCCGAAGCCAATTATGCCTACAGTCTTACCGGCTAGCTCAACGCCGATTAGATCACTATACTTCCGATTCCAACCACCACTCCGTGTCGCAGTATTCGCTGTGACGACTCTTCTTGTGAGCGCTAAAATCAGGGAAATAGCCATTTCAGCTACAGTAACGGTGAGGGCATCGGGGGTATTAAGAACAACTTTCCCTAGTTCTTTTGCAGCGCAAAGGTCGACATGATCGCATCCTATACCATGAACACCTATTATCTTGAGTCGAGGACTCGCAATCATAATCTCACGTGAAATCTTAATCATGCCTCTTGTGATGAAAGCGTCAGTTTCCGGCGCTAACCTGAGTAGCTCTGTCTCATTGCTACCCGACTGAAGACAGATAACTCGATGCCCAGCGTCAGTGAGAAGTTTAATCCCCGCTTCATGGATAGGCTCCGTTATTACGATTTTCCACTGCGTCATGACATACAATAAACATTAATGATTTTAAGATTATTCTTCTTTTTCACGTGCTAAGCTTTTGCGTGCCTTGGCAGATATCTCCTTATTTCTTTTAAGTATCTCTGAAAGATCGTCAAGCATCTCATCAAAAGCTTTCAACAAGTCCCATCCATCCGCTTTAGCACTCCACTGCTCGCGAGGGCTAAGTACTCTAATTGTTAGTTCGTATCTCATTCGTTGACCGGCTGGACTAGATTTCTTGATCCTGACGTTCACCTCAGTGATATCGGGATGCATCCTGAAATTCTTCTCAATCACTCTACGAATCTTCTCCTCAGAGAGCTCTCTCTGGAAAAAATCCTCATCGTCTAGTCCTCTTATTGTTATGGGAAGTTCTTGTTTTTGTAGAGGTTCTGCTACAATGGGCAGGAGCTCACGTGGGGTAACGATCCCGACTACTCCATCATCATTGTCTAGAAGAATACAGGCACTCTTCTCATGGTCTCTTAGACCTTTCGCGACATCGTAAGCGGTTGCATTGATCCTAAGTGTGAAAGGCGTCTTATCCATTACTTCGTTTATGGGGGCACTGAATTTAGTTATTTTAGATCCTATCCGTTCAATGGGGCTCGTTTTCGTCATTGGTGAAATAAAGGTATGAACAATATCCATCGCTGTGATGAGACCGATCATCTTTCCACTTTTAATTACTGGAATGTGGCTTATACCGCGTTCTAGCATCAGTTTACGTGCCTGAGCTACCTTCTCCTCGACATCAAGTGAGATCACAGGGATTTTTGCAATATCTTTGATTTGTGTTTTTTTCAGTTCGGTTAAGTCAGCCATCTCTGCAATAATATCGACTTGACTTATGATACCGATAGGTTCTTCATTCTCAATTACAGGGAGGGCGCGCTGGTTAATCCTGATCATTTCGGCTGCGACTCTACCTACTTGACTATTGGTAGTGAAAAACATCTGAGGTTTCCATAATGTTTCTATCTTAGTTTTTTCTAATTGTTCAACATCAAGGAGATCTCGGATAGTTATCAAACCCATCTTACCGCCTGCCCAAACAACTGCTTCATATCTTCCTGTTTTCTCAAGCTCACCAAGGGCTTTTCCAGCTGTATCCTCAGGCTTAAGTATCGTAATCTTCTTTTTGAAAAAAGTCGATATCTCAGTAGAAGCTAGTTCGCCAAGTGTTTTTACCATATTAAGAGAAACCCCCAATGATTACTCGGATTGTGGGCTTATAAATTATTGATGACCAATGAACAAGTCAAACCAAGAAATTTTTAATTACAGAGTTTTTCCTGAATTGCTCATTAATTATATCATTGAAAAATTCTATGAATTATCTAAAATACTTTCAGTCTTTGAAACTCTTTGGAAGAAAAGTGTTAAGCTAATAAAATTTTTTTTAAAGGGGAAGTTCTACACCGATCTTCTTTTTGACGGCGAGCTGGTAAACCTTGTATGCAGTCCCTACATCTTCAATAGCTAAACCGGTTGCTTTGAAAAGAGTTATCTCGTTGGGGTTGATTCGCCCTTTCTTTTCTCCACAAACGATCTGCCCCATCTCGGCGTAGATGTCACTTTCTGTTATTGCACCTTCCTCTTTTGGTTTTGCGAAGTCTCCTACAACAAAAGCTTGAGGGATGAAATCAACAACAAGTTTAGTACATTTTTTAATGGCGCTTGTCTCGAGTTCTCGTTTAGCTGCTGTATCTGCTCCAATAGCAGATATGTGGGCACCTTTTTTGATCCACTCTCCTTTGATGAAAGCATTGGGGCTAGGAGTACATGTAATAATAATATCGCTGTTCTTGGTTGTCTCCTCTGGACTTGCAGCGGATACAAATTCAATTTTAGGGTACGTTTTATTCATTTCTGCGACAAATGCAGTCTTTGCTTCTGGAATTATGTCGTATATTTTTATCTTCTCTACATTAGGGCGAGCCTCCATAAGACCCATTATCTGGCTTCGCCCTTGAACTCCTGCTCCACATAAACCAACTACTTTAGCGTCTTCACGGGCAAGGTACTTAATACCTACAGCTCCAGCGGCTCCTGTTCGAAGAGCAGTAATATAGGTACCGTCCATGATGGCGAGAGGCATCCCATTGTCAGGATTGTTAATTATTATTTTTGCAATTACTGCCGGTAAATTATAATTCTTTTTATTATCTGGATGGACCGTTACAAGCTTAGTTCCTGCGGCACCCAAGCCGGGCATATAAGCAGGCATAGCAATTAGAACACCCTTCGGAAAGTGTAGGTAAACTCTAGGAGGCATCTCTATTGCCTTTTTACCCATCTCACGGAAGCCATCCTCTACTGCCTGAAGTGTAGAAGGCATATCAAGGATTTTCTTCACATCATCCTGTGTAAGGTAAAGCGTCATTTGAACACCTACCTTATTCACTCCATAGAATGGTTTAACGGTTTCCAGAATTTCCGAGAATGAGAGGATAATTATCGCGTGTTTAGAGTATGCTAAGTGCTTTTGATTGGTTGATAAATACGCTAATCATCAAAGCACTATCTTACGAGGTAAACTTTTCTCCGCCTGTGAAAACACGCTGGAGATCTGCATAGAGATCATTAAATCCCTCATTATTCTTGGAACTTACTGGGAATGGATTAAAATCCAATCCTATTCTTTCTATTAGCTCTAACATATCTGTGCTCAGCGAACGATTCATACCCGTGAGCTTTGAATCAACAGCCTCCTCTAGCATCATTGGATCTCCTGCCCACCCGACAATCTCATCGAGTTCCTTGGGTTTGAGTAGGTCAATTTTACTTAACACCTGAAACTGAGGAAGCTGAAATTTAGTGTTTACTGCGGAGGCGAGAAACATGTTCATTACATAGTTTAAAGGATCACGGCAATACGCAGCGTCGAAAAGGTATACTATCCCTTTGTCTGCATCCGTGAGATTCTGAGCGATAGTTGCACCAAGATCTCTGAACGCGAACATCTCCATCTGACCGGGGGTATCAACAATGCAGATGTCAGGAGTGAAGTCATCTATATCTGATGCTAGATCATCCACCATACCTGCCACCATGTCGGAAGCGACCATCAACCCTCCGTTTGGGCCCAGATTATACTTCTCCATGACATCCTCGACTTTTACGTAATCTCGAACATTAACATTCGCTGAGTAGGGGAGGCTGATAGCTCCTGGATCAAGGTTAACCGCCATCACGTCTTCTCGTTGATATTCTAGCCATTGAGTGAATGCTGCACAAAGGCTTGACTTTCCTGAACCTGCGGTTCCTACCAGAAATATCATATGCATTTTTATTTACTCCATAAGGACGCGGAACTGTCGGTAAATCTCTGCAAGATTTAGCTTTTCCGCTTTTTTAAAGCCATAGGCGTTGATGGCATCAATAGAGCCCTTGAAACCCTTATTCCTCGCGATCTTAACTCCTCGAATTACATCGAGAAGAATACTTCCACCATTCGGAGAGTCAAAACTACTGAGTTTCACATCAATGTTGAAAGGCAAACCCCCAAAAATACGACCTTTCACCCAAAAGAAGCTATCCCGACCATTTCCAAGGAAGTCAACAAAATCAGTGGAACCGGATACTAGTGGAAACTCATAAGGTACATGACCTGTTACTGCTGCTGTTTTGATAAGCCTCTTCGTATCTCTAGTCTTTTCAAGCGTGTTGATGGACTCACTTCCTCCACCGACATCAAGTTGATAACTCTCATCAACACGGACCCCTCGACTTACAAGGAATTCAAGGAGTCCAATATGGAGTACGGTAGCGCCAACTTGGTCTAGGAGGTCATCGCCAACAATGAGGAGTTTTGACATCTCAAACTTTTTAACCCATTTCGGATCACTCGCAATGGAACAAGGTGTTGCATTTATGTAAGAACACCCAGCATCCAAAGCAGCTTGCGCGTAATACGAGCCTGCTTTATCACTACCACCGGAGATAAGATTAATGAAGATATCAGCTTTCGCTTCAATAAGAGCCTCGGTAACATTTACAGGCTTACCTTCAGAACGTTTAATTGAGGAGAGGGCGTTTTCAGCGACGGCGTCGGGTGCTGAGCCAAGCTGGACTTTAACCTTCTGCTTGGGTACATCAGCGAACTTCGGCACGTTATTTGGAGCTGCCCATATCGCTTCCGCAATATCTTTTCCAACTTTAACATCCGCGATATCGAATGCAGCAACAAAGCGTATGTCCTTAGGCTTATAGCCAGCTAACTCCACATGTTGGAGACCAATAGCTCTATCATTTCCGTAGTAGTACACTCCCTGAAGGAGGCTGGAGAAGCAGTTTCCTACACCTGCTACAGCAACTCTAATCTCACCCATTCAGATCCCACGAATAAACTATGTTTGAGGAGTATCCAGCGGTATAGAAAGTTAGCGTTTTAAAAGCTTCTCCATACGTTTACCATCTTCATCTCGATAATAATTAACGAGTAACTTAGTGAATTCGTAGCCTCTCTTAATATATAGACTCTGAGCAGGTAAATTTCTGATACGGACCTCTAGATAGCTGAGGTAAGCTCCATGATTCAGAAAACGCTGTTCAAGCTCATCGAGAAGTTTTAATCCAAAACCTCTCTTTTTCCAAGCATTATCAATAGCAAGGTTGAGTACATGGCCAACAAATCTATTGCCCTCTTCATCGATTTCACCGATAGCATATCCAAAAACCTCACTGTTGTTTTCAGCTACAATGAATAATCCAGGACTACGTCTAAAAATTAGATAAAAAATACTCCTCGGCCAAGGATCATTATATGATGCCACTTCTATTCTATGTATATGAGAAAGATCTTTCTCCTCCACAGAACGGATTACTGTGCTCAAGACCAATTTATATTCACATCAAATCATTTATGAGTTCAGGTGTAAATTAAGCAAAGACCTGGTTTGGATAAGCGGGGCATGCTAGTAACAATCCTCGCGATGGGATTTTTTGTTATTTATCTATTTTGGTCTAATCCATTCCAGTCACTCACAGAAGTTGGACGGTTCGATACAACTCTCTACGTTGTCGCTATTGCCGTAGACTACTTGGGGCTCTTATTATTCGTTGCCTCATGGTATATTATTGTTCGAGTTCTTGGGATCCAACTAAGTTTTTGGGAATCGATTCAAATTACATTTACCAGCCTTTTCATGGGGTGGATTGCACCAATCCCAATGAATACAGAAATTGTTCGAGCCTACATAGTGAAAGATAAAACCGGATCCAATATGGGGAAAGCCATCTCCAGTGTCCTCGTCCACCGCGCATATTATAACATAGCATTCGGTTTAATCGTAACTATAGCCACTTTTACATTAGTGATAACTGGTCGCCCAATTCCAATTCAAACTGAGATTGTCTGGCTACTTCTTACCTTCGCAATTGTAAGCAGCGGATTCTTCAGTCTCGTTCTTAACCCTAATTTCCTTGAAAAAATATATAATAAAAGTCCTGTATGGGTAAAAAACAGGGTATTCAATAAGATCTACGACTCATCCAAATCTAAGAGCGGATTTCATGGTTTTATTACCGAGATAGATGAGGCTGTCACAAATCTAAAAGCAAATACTGGACTTAACATCCTCGCATTTACATTCGTAGCTGCCCACTGGTTTCTAGGTACTGTCACGACATGGGTCGTAGCTCGAAGCATGGGAATTCACCTTGATATTTGGATCACCGTGTTCATCTATGCAACTATCGAGTTCATTCAGCAGCTTAATTGGGTGGTTCCCAGCGGACTTGGAGTCGTCGATGCGGGACTTACAGCAGCTCTCCTTTTATCCGGTGTTCCACTTAGCATTGCCGCAGCTATTTCTCTCCTAATTAGATTCTCCACAAATTGGGTTGAGTTATTAACCTATGCTCCTGTCGCAATAAACTACGGTTATCTTGATATTTCGAAGCGATTTAAGCAACAAGATCCAGAGAACATAACAATTTAAAACCCACTTGACGAATTGAAGCATATGCTTCGGCTTGGAATCATCGGCTGCGGACGTGTTACTACTATGTTTCACCTTCAAGCCATTAAAAGTGCAGGTAACATAAATCTATGCGTTCTTGCCGATAATAGTCAAGAACGCCTCAACGAAGTCAAGTCAGCATCTGGAGTATCCCGCAGCTTTCTCGACTATCATGATATGCTAAAAGAAAGCGATATCGAAGCGGTCTCTGTAAACACACCGCCAAATCTTCACGAAACCATGGTTTTGGAAACTCTCTCTGCTGGAAAACACGTACTCTGCGAGAAACCTCTCGCACAGACAGTTAAGGGCTGTGAGAGGATAATGGAAAAGCAAAAGGAAACGAATCTAGTTGTACTCCCAACGCATCAATATGTATTTTCTCCAAGCCTCCGAAAACTGGAGGAGAAACTAAATTCTGGAGAAATTGGTGACCTCCAACGAATAAACGTCTCATTCGAAAACAACCTCTCTATGTATGGCTCAAAAACAAATTTTAGAACAAAAGACCCTCGAGGGTTAGTTGAAGATGTTATGCCTCACATCCTCAGCGTTACCGCCCTATTTGCAGGTCACGCAGTCGAAACTCAAGAATTAAGTTGGTGGTGCAAAAGTTATGAAGTCTGTGACAATCTCAAAGTTAATTTAAAAACAGATAGAGGTGTTCAACTAAATTGTAGCTTGAGTTGGACCCGTTTAATACCCCAATTCAAGGTTATCATTGAAGGCGAAAATGGTCGTCTCAGCACTGACCTAATGATCAACCCATACGCGTATACTATCGAAAAGAATGGAGCAAAAAACACTTTTAGGGAGAGAGGTATTGATTGGTATTTAGATCTTGCTCAATACAAGCATCCAGCTTTCGCGGAGCTATACAAACACTTTTCACGCTCAGTAAAAGGTGAGGAACCTCAGAAGATAAGCATCAATGATGAGATAGCAATGCTTCGTACAATAGATGATGTTGCTTCAAAACTAACACTCGAGTCGAAGGTCAAACCATGAATAAAGTAGCGTTAGTAAAAACTGGCGAAGATATTGAGGCAGCAGTTAGAAGCTCGGTTGAACTCGTTGGAGGTCTCCAAATTAGTCCCGGTAAACATGTAGTTTTAAAGCCAAACATCTGCAACGCAAAAAATCCTTACGGAATGGTGATCACCGACTTTAAAATAATTGAGACTGCAGTGAAGATGTGTAGGGAAAAGGGGTGTGAGCCGCTAGTCGTTGAATCAGATAACATTTCGGATACTGGAGATAACCGTGTTCGGGGCTCAGGATTAATGAAGCTATTAGATGAATGGAATGTTAATTTCAACAATTTGAGTAAAGATGAGTGCATTTCAAAACCTGTTGCCGGTACCGAGATAATGATACCAAAAACTATGATAGAAGCCGATTACGTCATAAATCTCGCTAAGATAAAGACCTGTAGTCACACTCTCGTAACTTTAAGTATTAAAAACCTCTACGGTTGTTTTCAAGAGGCAAAAAAAAGTAGACTACATAAGAAACTCGATGAAGTTTTACCTTTTCTAGCTAAAACAATCCGAAGTGACATGAATATTATTGATGGCAACATATGTATGGAGGGAAATGGACCTGTGGTTGGTAACCCCAAGAATATGGGGGTAATCATAGCTGGAGGTAATCCGGTCTCTGTCGATGCTTTCTGTTCTACCCTAATGGGATATAACCCCCGCGAAATCAAGCATATCTCTAATTCTGCTGACCAGGGTATTGGATCTTTAAACTTTGACTCCGTTGGAGATCAATGGCAACCCCTCATCAGCTCATTCGAGAAGCCTTTCAGTTTACGTGCCACAATGAAATCTCTAAGCACTATTAAGAACGTCTATATCGACTATCATTGACTATCGACCCATATTTATATGTCTCTCAACTATTCCAGAGATAGACTACTGATATGTCAAGCAACGTATACGAGACACTGACTGAGATCGCGAAGCGGAGAGGCTACTTCTGGTCGAGCTTCGAGATATACGGCGGAGTAGCCGGATACGTTACTTACGGAGATTTCGGCGTCAAACTCAAACGGAGCATAGAAGCTCTTTGGAGAGAACATTTCATTAGACAGCAGGGGTTCTTCGAGATCGAGGACCCGATAACCAACATAGGTAAGGTTTTCGAAGCCTCCGGTCACCTCGCTAATTTCAAGGAGTACGCAGCCTCTTGTAACCAGTGTGGACGTGGGTTCCGTGCTGATCACCTTATCGAGGAGAAGATGAACATGGAGCATGTCGAAGCGTTGGGAGGCGACGCAATAAAGCATCTGCTGGCTGAGAATAACATAAAGTGTCCAGTGTGTGGAGGCGTCCTCAAGGAGCCTACTCTTGTCCTTACAATGTTCCAAACTCAGATCGGTGCTACAGGTGGCGAAGTGGGTTATATGCGCCCCGAACTCGCCCAGGGAATGTTCACTAATTTTAAACGTTGTTTCCAAGCGAATCGTGAGAAGATACCATTTGCCATAAGCCAACAGGGAAAGGTCATGAGGAATGAGATCAGTCCTCGTCGGGGAATACATAGGCTCAGAGAATTCAATCTGATGGAGCTGGAGCTCTTCTTCGACCCTCAAAGCCCGATCTGTCCATGGTTTACAGACGTTGAGAATGAAACAGTTAGGATCATCACTGAAGAGATGGGGGTATTAGGCAACAGCGAACCCCTCGAAATTACTATCCGTGATGCTGTGCACCAGAATCTCATCCTCACTGAGTGGCAAGGCTACTTCATGGGAGTCAGTAAACGTTTCCTCCTTGAACTCGGGGTTACCGCCGAAAAGCAAAGGTTCCGCGCTCACCTCCCCCAGGAACGTAGTCACTACAGTAGTCAAACTTTCGACCATGAGGTGCTTACTAGGAGTTGGGGTTGGATAGAGGTCAGCGGTCAAGCGAATCGCACTGACTATGACCTTAAAGCACATATGAAGGGCAGTGGAATCGACTTATCTGTTATCCGGGCAGATAAATCCCGTTTCGTTCCTCACGTAATCGAGCCCTCTTTCGGGACAGACCGTCTCGTATTCGTTGCTTTGGAGGTGTCCTTTGAGCAGCGAGAGAATGGCAAGGAAAAGCGGAATATTATGAAGCTCCCGAGGAACCTCGCCCCATATCATGTTTCAGTTCAGCCACTAGTTACAAAAGATGGTCTTACTGAGATCTCTGAGAACATTTATTCGAAACTACTCAAAGAGGGTTACAGAGTAATTTTTGATGCAGGTGGAAGTATTGGCCGTAGATATGCTCGCCAAGATGAGATCGGTACTCCACTCGCGATAACCGTAGACTACGAGACAAAGGAGAAGGGAATCGCCACTCTACGCGACAGAGATACCTGGCAGCAGATCACAGTTCACGTTGATGAACTTGAAGAAAAGCTTCATGCTTACTTTAAGGGAGCAGACCTTGTTTCTCTTGGACCTCTCCTCGAGCGCGGAGAACAATAAAACCTCGTAGCCCATCGATCTCTGCAATATAAACACCTTCAAAAACCTTCGTTACTCCATTATCATCTTTCAAAGCAACGCCCAAACTGTTCGCCTTTGCAAGAAGCACTTTTTCCATAATTGAATCATTGCCCAAGAAGGCATTGAATAGCATGGTTAATCTAGAGCATTTGAATGGTAAAGGATTTCTGGTTAAGCTGAACATATGGTTCCGCCACTAGTCGCATCAATCCGTTTTTGGTAGAGTTCCACAAACTCATTCATCTTGCGCTCCGCCTTCTCCCGGGTTTCGTCTTGAACTACGATATCCACCTTAATTGTTCGAACCATGCTTCTATCTTCGTCCTCTTTCGAGGGTGGCGTCGCAGCGTTCTTAATGTATATTTCTGGAAACTCTGCTTGAATCTGTCTATAAAGAGTAAAAAAATCTCTCCACGCCATAGTGACATTAAAGGTGCGTCCAACGAGTTTTTGGGTGCTCTTTGCTTCGATAATGGGAGCAACATGCTCATTAAAGATTCCCAATACCTCCGCTGGAATCCCCGGCATGGTGAAAATTAGCTTTCCCTCGTATTCAAGCATCATGCCGACGCTCATGCCCACGGAATTCGACAGAGGCTTGGATCCTTCCAAGATGCGAGCCATGCGGCTTCCACGAGCGATACTTGCTGTATCTGCAGTACCCCGTCGGGTATAGATACCAATTATCTTATCGATGGTGGTTTGGTCAAGCACCACGCTAAGTCCTAATGCACGTCCAATTGCGTCAACTGTAAAGTCATCTTCTGATGGGCCAAGTCCACCGGTAAACAGAATTATTTCTGAGTCGCGGTGAAGAGCACCATGGAGTACATCGTCAATGTCCCCGTAGTCGTCGCCCACCATTGTAACTCTCCGGAGCTCAGCACCGATTTCCGCGAGTCTCTTAGAAAGCCAGTTGCTATTCGTGTCAAGGACTCGCCCATAAATAAGTTCGTCACCCGTAGCGATGATCTCAACTTTTGGGCTCCCTTTATGTTTCACAACGGGAGAGGTCTGTGATCTAGCTTATATTATATTCCCCAGCAATATTTGACATAACTCATAATATAAATACTTCAAAAAGGTAGATGGGCGATGAAGAACCTACTTCAGTGAATGAAAACATAAGGGATTGGGGTAGGAAGAGAGAAAGACTAAATCACTGTTGCGAACTAATGAGATGTATGGTTCTTTTCTCTGTTCGCACAATCGATCTACCCAAGCACGCAGTGGGTGGGTTTGACCATGGTGACGTCTATGAAGCGAACGGGTATGTCTACGTCGCTCATCCCGCGACTGGTGCAGTTGAACTTATGGATGGCATCAAGGGAACCCACCTCAAAACGATTATGGGATGCCCTGAAGCGAGTGGTGTTGTCTGTGCTCAACGTGAAGGCTATGTTTTCGCAGCCTCACGCGGATCAGGAAAAGTGCTAGTCATCAACGGGCTGAAAGGCACGGTTAATCGTGTGATACAGGCAGGATCAAAACCCAATGGAATGGCTTGGGACCAAGACGATGAAGTACTTCTAACAGCTGATATCGCAGATCTTAACGCAAGACTCGTTGATCCAGAGCGGGGTGTGTTAGTAACAAAAAAGTTTCCAGGAAGACCTCGTTGGTGTGAATATAGTCATAGCTTAGGTCGATTTATCGTCAACATTCGTGAACCTGCGGGGGTTGTCACAGTTAATCCTAGAAATGGTGAAATAGAGGCCCTTAAACCCGTGAGCTCTTTAGGTCCACATGGTATAGATGTAGATGAGGAGCAAGGACTAGCATACATCGCATGCGACGCAGGGGTAGTAATCGCGCTAGATCTAAAGACCTTCACTGTTAAGTGGCGTGTCAAGATTTCAGGAGAACCTGATGTCACATGGTATAACCCCAGACGACAGCTTCTTTACGTCGCGGTGGCGAAGCCGGGTCTCATTGAGGTAATCGATACATCCAACGTAAAGGTTGTACAACAAGTGAAGACGGAGGAAGGAGCAGGAACCCTAGCCTTCGATCAGTCAAGGCAACGTCTATACTCTTTCCAGCCCAAGAGCTGCCGTACCGCGATCTACATTGAATCCTAGATTACTTCAAGTTAAAATACCTCGACACCTCCATAAATCTAGATAATTATGTCTAGTAAAGGATGGACTATCGAAAAAGCTCTTCAAACTGGCGTAACAATGGAAGAGGGTGCATACAACCTCTATTCAAACGCGTCTAAGATGGTGAAAAGTTCTGGTTCTAAACAGATGCTTAAGGAACTCGCTCAGGACGAGTTAAAGCATATGGAGTACTTTGAGAAAGCGCTAAAAGATCCATCTAAAGTCGTTGCTGATGCACAAACAGCTCTGAAAAAGACGATAAAGGATCTAGGTGTCACTGATCCCCTTAAAGAGCCTGAGCTTAGCCCGGATGCTACATATCAGGAAGTACTTCTCTATGCAATAAAATCAGAGAAGAACGCGAACATCTTCTATCTGTCTCTAGCTAAAGAGTTTTCAGGGAATAATATAGCTAAAGTGTGGGAGAATTTTGCTCAACAGGAAGCGGGACATAAACAAAAGTTAGAAAAAGAGTATGATGACGTCATACTCGCCGACAATTAATTTCAACGAAGTAATCTTCTTTTATTTATGGGTAAATTTATTATATTAAATGCAATAAATGCGTACTGTGACTGTATGTTAGATATTAGATAATTATGCGATCAAAACATACCCATTTTTGATCCACCGCTACTCAATATTTGTGTAGATAGGGTTAACATGATCTAAAAACTGAAGCATTTGATCCTAAAGATTAAATAAATTACTGCAAATCGTTCTATAGTGCCCAATTACACGCCATGAGTCCGCATTAGCTAGTCCCAGTATTCCATATTTACAAGGGCTAAATCAGCCCCCAAAATGAATCTCTGGATCATAAAAGTCACAATAATGGATCATAAAATAAAAAAATTCTCCCAAATCTGCACAAATCTCCATCAGCAGTACAGGTACGGATCAAACTCGGATCACTTTTTTCCTTACTTGGATCAAACGCTGCGCTATTACCAATTATTCGGATCAGAACTCATAACTCAATAGCACGACCCGTTTCAACGATTCACACGCAACGTTTAACCAACCATTCAGAGTGTTAACCAAAAACATCAATCGTTAACATCAGTCACCACCTGTAAACCTCATAAACGGTTTTACACCAGCGGTTAAGGCTAAACTAAAGTCAAGCATGTTGGTGAGTGTGTGTAGGCATAGGCTAGGTATAGGCTATATATGGCTCAGCTCATATCCTACATCCTAAAGATAGCCTATCCACCCGGAGATGCCGCATGCTCAATCTATTGCATGTGCTGCTAACACTCTTAACAGAATAAACAACACCGCTAACAGTATTAACACTCAGAAACACCGCTATCAACCATCATAACACTCTTGATAGGCGATTAAGAAAAAAGCGGTTATTTCAATCTTGCGATGTAACTAACAGCTCACTATATTTGTAAATATATACCATTCGAACCTTTTGATTTTATAAAAACTACGATGGGAGGTGGTAACTTTCGATTTAACCTCTCCTCATTGCAAGTGTATTGGCATTGTCTCTGCTCCGCCTCCTCGATGGATCTAGCTAGTAGTCCACCGTGTTTTCCAAGTAAAGCACTGTTACCACAATTGTTAACTATCAACAGTGGCCAAGCATATGTTCAGCTGAACGGCTACGGCAGAATACAATATAGTCACGGTAACCGAGAGCCTCGGCTTTAGTCTTCTTACCATTAGCTGTTTTTATTATGGTGTCGTAGATTCTATTTCCTACACTGTTGAGACTTTCAGAGCCATCTAGAATGGTTCCAGCGTTAATATCCATGTTATCCTCCATGGTCGTAAAGGTTGCTTGGTTTCCAGTGATCTTAATTACCGGAGCTATAGCATGTCCAGTCGTTGAACCCTGACCACTAGTAAAGCAAACAACTTGGGCACCTGCAGCAATCATGTGGGTAACCGAAGGTACATCCCAACCGGTACCGTCTTGGAGCCATAGTCCAGGATGAGTTGGTCTATCAAAGCGTTCCCAGTCATTCCAAAGAACTCCCTGGATTGGACGTGTGCCGCCTTTTCGGATAGCGCCGAGGCTCTTCTCCTCAATAGTTGTTAGTCCGCCATCGATATTTCCAGCACTCATCCATCTACTATCGACTCCAATTGATTTTAATCGAGCTTCATCCCTGTCAATCATAGTATAAATATCCAAAGCGACTTTCTTGTTTATCGCTCGACGAGAGAGAATATGTTGAGTTCCGATCATCTCTTGAGGCTCTGAGAAAATAACTGTGCCACCTTCATCGATTAACCGGTTACAAGCTAACCCTACTGCCGGGTTTGCTGCGAGGCCAGATGTTGCATCAGATCCTCCGCATTCTACAGCAAGAGTGAGGTTACTCATCTGGAAAGGTTCAGGTTTGTACTCCGCAATCTCCTGAGCCCACTTCTGTAGTATCCTCACCGCCTTTTCCTGAGTTTTAATGGTGCCACCCTCTGCTTGTATCACAAGAGTTTCTACAGGTTTCCCGCTGGGGCGGATGCCTTCGGCTAGAATGTCGCAGGTTAAAGTTTCACATCCGAGGCCTACAATAAGGACAGCAGCGACATTCGGGTTTAATCCTGTTCCAACTAGGTTGTTGACGAGCACCGGGTCATTTCCACATCCATGGAATTGTGTCACCGCAACTGCGCCATCTACTTGAGCCGCGATCTTCTTGGCGGGCTCAAAGCTACAATCTATAGGAGCGATTACTAATAGATGGTTTCGTATTCCGATCTGTTTGTTCGGTCTCTGGTACCCATAGAACTCGGTCATAGTATTCCCTCTTCTTTACCGCTTGTAGGCATCCTGGCGCTCCCAACATTATGCGTATTTACCCAGGCTCCAACCTTAATGGACTGCGTAGATACGCCAATTACTTCACCATATTTGATGATGTTTTCGCCTTTCTTGATTAATTTAATGGCGAGTTTATGACCGAATGGGATAACCTCAGATCCCCTTTGTTTGAGGATCACTTTGCCTTCAGGATTAACGACCTCGAGTTCTTCACCTTTGTCGACCTCACTTGTTGTTGTGGCGACATTATCTTTTTCATCAATTTGGATCGCCTTCTTGCTCATGTCTTTAGAATAATAGCAGAGGCTGTAGATAAGTTGAGACTAAAAATTGCCTAACCCCAGAAGAGATATCCGTTAATGTACAAAAATATTTCATTTTAATTCCAGTTATCTAATGCTTTCCGATTATCCAGTATTTTACCGAAATGGTATGAATTATGCTCAATAATAATCAATATCTCTCTAATGTAGGTGTACTCTGTTGCGCCTGGAACGATCGACAGCAGATCAATGCTTTTATCACCAACCAACTCGGTTGTCTTTTTCAACACATCGAAAAATCCATCAACGGTCTTCTTCCATTCTTTTCCAGATAGAGCTTTATCAGGTTCCGGCCAGAAGCCTTCAGGCCAATTAGGAGATTCCCAATCAGAGTCAAGCATATAGTTGAATAGATCTTCCTGAGCCCTCCTCATATGCTCCAATTCCTCATAGATGGAGTGAATCTTTTTGTTAGGTCTAATATTTCGTAACTCTGGCTTTATTCCAGCTAAGCCCTTCTCGTATGATACAAAAGCTTGACTACCCTGAAGTGATTTGATTAGATTCTCTCTTAGTACATCCATATTATCACTAAATATGACATGTACTACAACTTACTTAAGCCATTATCAAGTGAATTGGAGATATTTGGTTAGGTTTTTATTTTGTTGAGAAATGATTCAGGGATCCCAGATGTACCATCTGGGAGAACCGCAACCTTTGGCCTGATATTAATGGTTTTAATGACTTCTATGACTTCATCCCACCTCTTGCACCAAGTAACCGCCTCCGGAGAGAAGCTATTCTCAAGGCTCTTGAACTTGTATGGACTAAAAACTATCAATTTAGCTGCTTCGCCGATTCCCCGTGGTCTACCGCTTGCTAAGCTTGCTTTCGAATATTTACCGTGACGGTTAAAGATCCAGTGATTTATATCCCCATCTGGATTCTGTGCTAGCAGTACAATAATACCCCCTCGCTTAACACTGATTCCGGCAGGCCAGAGGCTCAAATAAGGCTCATTCTGTCGCATGTAGCTATTAGCGACAACTACATCCATGTTCTCAGGTGACTCAGTTCGATGCCCTTTAAGAACTCCTTCCGATGCTTTTCTATGAGTCTGAACAAAATCACCTGCATAGACCTCAATCG
>JBFYNP010000025.1:0-56368 GCA_041304325.1 Candidatus Bathyarchaeota archaeon | reverse complement strand
AGACCTAAGCAGAGACTTGTTGAAATATCTTCGTCCCTGAGGACATTGAGAGCCTCGATGATTTGTTTCTGGTTATAATAATCAGATGTGAGGATATTTCGCTTCTCAGCATAAACCGCCTTCTCCCGCTCTATCCTCTCTTTTCCTGGGAGCTCAACAGGATTAATACCCTCATTAATCGGGATGACTTCGATCTTCTTGATCATACTGTCAAGCTTCTCAATAGCACCCTCAGTCTTCCCTTTTGGATTAACAACAATCTCCCGCATCTTTCCAGGACTTGGGGTTATTCCAGAAATACTGCTCTTCGCAATTTTAGCGAGTCCCTGATAGTACTCGTCCAAATCATTGAAGAGGACCTTGAAATCTACATCACGCGATGCATCCCGAAGACCTTCAAACTCAGCACCCACCACTGGCTTCAGTTGTGTAACGGATGCTCTACCAAGTGAGTTGAGCAGAAGAGACTCATACTCGGGAAAGGTGATGATGGTGATTTTTTTCATCACGGCGGCTCATCTTAATGAAAGGGCTCCCCTTAAAAAATATACCACTCGTATACTCAGTTGACAGTATCACGTTTATTTTTCGCTACTGCATCATTATTTTTTATCAGATAATAAATACTAGCTGCATAGAAAACCATCAAGAAGATAAGTGCTGTAAGTATAATATCCATATTTTTTGGTTGTTGAAACCAAATAATCCCTACTACAAACACCATTCCAACCATTGGAAACAACATAACAAGAATAATAAACATCTTCAAACGCGGCAAAATTTCCTCTAAAGTAGGTTTCTTCTTATCCCCTGACATCAAATCACTTAACTGCATTCTAACAAGAGAACATAAAAGTATTTAGAAGGTAGATTATTATTGAGGCATTGCAGCCAGAGGCTCAATAATAGGTTCAGGCTTGACGTGAACGATTTCACCAATGCTGATTTCAAGACCGTGAAGTCTATTTCTAAGAGTTACCTCCGTAGTACCAGCGGCTATGGCAACATCCTTCTGAATCCGCCTATCATCATTGCTAAGACACGCCATATACAAAGCCGCTGCAGCTAATCCACGAGGGTCCTTACCTGTGAGACCATAACGAGTCTTCGCTTTCCTAAGAATAGTTATAGCCTTATTCTCAGTGTCTCTTCGCAACCGAAGCTTTGAGGAAATACTCGGAATGAACTTAATCGGGTCATCCACCGGCATCCGTAGCTTAAGCTCTTGAATCAATAATCGATATGTTCTAGCAACTTCGCTATGGTCACGGGTACTTGCTTCACTTATCTTTTTGATGGGGCGAGGAACTTCTGAGGCTCGGCAGGCAGCATATATACTGGCTGCAACGAAAGCATCTATACTTCTCCCTCGGATTAAGTCGGCTTTAAGAGCCTTCCTATATATGAGAGCGGCCTGCTCCTTGATCCCCGAGGGTATGCTTAAGATGACACTCATACGGTCTAACTCCGCCATCGCTATACTGAGATTACGGCGCCAGGTCTCATCAAACTTGCTTCTATTATCATATCGTCTTAAACGATCCATCTTAATGCGAGCTTCAGGGTTAAGTCGGCGTCCAGAAGCATCTCTATCACCACGAAAAACCGTAGAGAGCCCTTTATCATAAAGAGTTAAGGAAGCCCCTAAGCCTGTCCTACTTCGACTATTTTTCTCTGAGACAGTAAAAGCTCTCCACTCAGGACCTCTATCAATCATATCAGCCTCTAAGACAAGACCGCAATTACTGCAAATTAGCTCCCCATTCTCAGGATCCGTCACGATACTTGAGTTACTGCATTTAGGACAGTTCCCTTTACCTTCTTCTTTCGCCATCATTCCTTTTTTACCCCCTCTTAGTGTAAGCGTATTTTACACTATGTATATTTTACATATACGTAAGTTATATATTCTGCGGACGTTTATAAGCATTTCGAGAGTGAGCTATGCCAAAACCTCAAGGCAGCATCGGATCCACCAAGATTAAAATCCTAGCAGTAATCTGCCACAACCAAGAATGTGGCGCAGAGAGCTATGGTTACGATATCTGGAAAACGATGCAGGACTATTTCCATGTCTATCTTAATGATTCCGATATCGGCAACGTATATCATCACCTAATAGACATGAGCAAGATGGAACTCGTCACTCGAGCTGACCCCAACAACCCAGAAGGAAGATGTTTTTATAGCATCACAGAGAAGGGATTAGAAATTAAACCAAAATTCAGTCATTACCTTGCGCTACTAGATAACGAGAAAAAAGAATAAGATCACTAAATAAAAATTTTAACTTCATCACCAGGGATCAATTGAGCTCCGAGTTTAATCTTCAATGTTACTTGAATATAATTTTCGGTTTTTTTCACCGACTCAATAATCCCAGAATATCTCTCATATTTTCCAGAGATAATTGAGAGGTTTTCTTTAAGGCGATCAAAATCTTCGATGAATTGAAAACCGGTTTTCGTTGGTTCTGCTCCACCACCACCATGACTGCCGCCCTTATGGAAGACTACAAGTGGTTCGTCAAGAGTTAATTCGGCTTTACGCAGGAGACCCCAAGCGTATCTATAACTCATATCCAGTGTTTTTGCAGCTTCTTTGAGGTTTCCTTTTTCGATAATAGCAGTTAAGAGACTATAGATGCCGGGCCCAAATACATAACCATCGTCAGTCTCAAGCCAGATTTTGAATGCTGGGTGGGGCTTCTGATTTGGCATGTATAAAGAGAGAGGCTGAGAGTTGAAAACATTACTTACATTCACAGCGAAACTAATTCTTTCCACCAACATTGAGCGTCGTTACGAGTGGCTCCTCCTTAAACTGCATCTCGTAAAGCCTCTTGTATAACCCACCTTTAGCTAAGAGCTCCTCGTGAGTACCTTGCTCAGCGATTCTCCCACCATCAATTACACAGATTTTACTAGCATTTCGAATTGTGCTTAATCGATGTGCGATCACAATTGCAGTTCTACCTTTTAGGAGCTTGTTCATCGCTTGCTGAATTATGAGCTCTGTATAGGCATCGATACTGCTTGTTGCCTCATCCATTATGAGGATCCTCGGGTTGGATAAGAGAGCACGGGCAAGACTGACTAACTGACGTTGACCTACACTAAGGCGCCCACCTCTTTCCTTAACCTCTGTCTCATAACCTTCGGGTAGACGCGAAATAAACTCGTGGGCACCTATTGATTTTGCCACTTGTATGACTTCCTCATCGGTGGAAGTAGGTCGACTAAAGCGAATATTATCCATGATGGTTCCACTGAAAAGGAATGGATCTTGAAGCACAATACCCATTTGTCTGCGGAGCGACATGATCTTTACGCTTCTAAGATCATGGCCGTCAACAGTGATACTTCCATCGATGGGGTCATAAAACCTGTAGAGAAGATTCGCCATGGTAGTTTTTCCCACGCCGGTGGGACCTACAAATGCCACAGTTGTGTCCGGTTCGATGATTAAGTCGATTTCCTTTAAGATTGGTTGATCTTTACTGTATCCAAAACTCATGTGATCGTATACAATCTTTCCCTGAATAGGAGGTAGCTCATAGGCGATTGGTGGGTCAGTTATTTCTATAGGTGTATCTAGGATTTGGAATACACGTTCTGCTGCTGCGAAAGCTGATTGGACACTTGTCCAGAACTGGCTAAGGTCCTGTATAGGCATAAAAAACCGGGAGATATAACCCATGAAAATAAAGAGAACACCAACCGTAATTACTCCTTGAATTACTTGCATGCCTCCATAGTAGAGAATTAAGGACTGTCCTGCAGCAGTGAATATGGCGATGACAGGCCAAAATGCACCCATAACCCGACTCGCTTCTACATTTGCGGCCATATTCTTTGTGTTGACCTGTTTGAACTCTTTCTTGGTTTCATCTTCCTTGCTGAAAGTCTGAATTTCTTTGATGCCACTTACAGACTCTTCCATCTGAGCGCTAACACTTGCAATAGATTTTCGGGTCTCCCTGTAAACTTTACGTACTCTAGCACCCCAAATTAACATCCAAACCACCATGAATGGCACGATACTGAACGCAACCAAACTTAGACTAACACTCATACTGAACATGATTGTAATTATTCCAATTAGAGTAACAAGATCGGAGAAGACCTGAACAACTCCACTGCTGATTAACTCCGAGATCTTATCCACATCATTTGTAGGTCGGCTAATGATGCTACCAACTTCCTTATCGGAGTAGTAACGGAGACTCAACCTCTGCATATGCTGAAACATATCTTTGCGGATGTCATACTCCATTCGACCAAAAAGGAACTGAACAAGATAACTCTGGATTGCTTGTGAAGCAAAGGTTAAGATATTGACTACGACGAAGCCAATTATCGCGTACATGAAGATTGTGTTATTAAGCACTTTCTCCGGGTTCGCTGCATCTAGAGCTATACCAATTAAAAGAGGAGGTGCAAGACTCAAGAGACTGTTCGCGAGGACAGTAAACACCATTAATGCTGTATTCTGACGGTAACGGAAAACATATTTAAGAAGACGTATAGCCAGGATTCTGTCGGGTACGTTTCTTACTCTCTTCTCCTCTTCCTCATCAGCCATGCCGTGCATGTGGCCACCGCCTCCACCCATATGCATACCCATTTTAGTCACTCTCCCTCCGTGATCCGCCTGAAACCTGCGTTTCAAAGAGTTTTTTGTAGATACCTTCCTGTGAAATCAGTTGGTTGTGGGTCCCCGCTTCAGCGATCACCCCGTTATCAAGTACAACGATATAATCGGCTTTCTTGATGCTACTTAACCTCTGTGTGATGATGAAGGTCGTTCTATTCGTCATAAGCTCATCAAGTGCCTGTTGTATTTCGTGCTCTGTCTGAGTATCAACGCTACTTGTTGAATCATCGAGGATGAGGATCTTCGGGTTTTTTAAGAGTGCTCGAGCGATGGCGATACGTTGCTTCTGCCCTCCTGAGACCGTAACTCCTCGCTCACCGATAGGAGTATCATAGCCTTTCGGCGTTGAAACGATGTAGTCATGGATCTTGGCGCGTTTCGATGCCAACTCGATATCTTCCATCCGAGCATTTTCAACACCATAAGCAATGTTCTCTTTGAAACTTGTACTAAATATGAATGGATCTTGACGTACAATGCCTACAAGCCCGCGAACTGCCTTAATCTTATAGTCACGGACATCTTTGTCATCGATCATAATACGACCACTAATTACATCGTAGAACCTTGGAATGAGATTGATAATACTACTCTTCCCTGATCCAGTTGCTCCTAATATTGCTACAGTCGTTCCTGACTTTACATCAAGGTTTATGTCACGAAGAACTAGGTTTTTCTCATCATAGCCAAAAGAAACGTTTTCAAACTTGACATGCCCCTTCGGATTTATAAAATCTAAAGCGTTAGGTTTGTCTTTGACGCTGACTTCGGCATCGACTATTTCGAATACGCGTTGGGCTGCAGCACCTGTTCGCAAGACTGTATCGCTTATCATACCTAACATTCTGATTGGCTGGCTTATTCTTTGAGAATAATAGTAGAAAGCGGTTAAGCCTCCGATGGTTATTAAACCCGCCATCATTTGTGTGCCTCCTATCCAGATGAGAAGAGCGATCCCTATGCTACTGATTAGTGTAGCCAAGGGCAGGAAAAAGGCACGAAATTTACCCTGTGTTAAATGTTGGTTAAAATATATTTGCAATTCCTTATCAATTTTGATTTGCTCTTGATCTTCTTGAGCGAAGCCTCTGACCACTTTGAGACCCATAAGGTTCTCTTGGAAGACACTTGTAATAGTACCATATTGATTGCGAATAACTTGCCAAAGTGGTCCGCTCCGCTTGCTAAATTGTAGCATAGTAAAAAAAATGAAGGGAAGTGTAACTAAAGTAATAATAGCTAGAAGGAAGTTAAGTTGAAACAACCTCCAAGATATTAAGAAGAAAACCAATGTTGTACTGATGATCTGTCGTAATCCAAAATCGAAGAAACGCTCAATTTGACTGATATCCCCCGTTGCTCGCGCCATTAATTGTCCGGTACGCTGCTTATCATAGAAACCGAAGCTCTGCTCAAGAAGACTGTTATACATATCACTACGCATCTCAAAGCTCGATTTTTGGGTAACCCAAGCGGTAACATAGCGACCAGCGTAATTGAGTAAGCCAGTGCTCGTTGCGATAAATAAAATACTGAAGCAGAAAACTAGTAGACGTGTAAATCCAGGATCCGATGATGTGATACCTGCAAGCCAATTCGATAATGGGACGAGCAGTGTGCTCGCCCACCCGCGACTTGTTCCAGCACCTTGACCAGTTGCCAAGTTGCCAATCAAATCAATTGAATCACCGATGATGTCAGGTGTTAAAACGTTGATGACTTCGGTTATTATTATTAAACCAATAACTACTTTATACTGCCAATATGGGCCAACATAGCTGAGGATACGCCGGAGGTTCGCGATCCGATCAATTTTCAATGTTTGCGATTTTTCCATGTTTTTTGGTTTTTCTACCAATTTTGTATACCTTCTAAAGTCCTATTAATTTGTCGAGTTGTGTGATTGCCTCAATATGTTCGTCATCTCGATTAAGTTTCATGTTGACCAATAACTGCACAAGGTTACTCTGTGTATGTCTATCGAGCTTACCCGGATCCGTTTGTTCTTCGAGAGTTTCCTCAAAAGCCTTCCGTTCACGTTCATAACATTTTACCATAAGATCTAATACAATTCCTCGTTTTTCCCCAGGGATCTTAATACCAAAGGTATTAAGTCCTTCATACATAGATTGAAGCAGTCCTTCACGCCAAGAGGAGTATCCCTCATCCTCTGTGAGTGTTTCTGTGAGGCTATATGAGATTATAAAACGATGAGCAGTTGCACGATAATATGCCTGAACCATATTTCGAACCTTTTCCTCACGGGTTTGCTCAATAAGTCCTGCTTCTTTTAAGAGTTGAAGATGATGGATAATGCTAGAGTGGTTCTTCTCCATAGCTTTAGCGAGATCAGATGTGGACATTTCGCTGTGTCTAAGCATGTGGAGTATTCTCCGCCTGTTCTCGTCAGCAAATAGTTTAGCTACATCTGGATCCTTTATGATCATGAAAGGTATAGGCAATTATATCGTTACACAACAATGTAGCGTTATATATAAATATTCTCGGAAATTAATAGCTCAAACTTAAACATTAAAACCCCCACATTAAGCCATGCCTAACCTAGACGCGAAGCTCAATATTCGCGTACTTGACATGACACGAGTCCTAGCCGGCCCCTTCTGCGGAATGCTTCTAGCTGACATGGGTGCAGAAGTAATAAAACTGGAAATTCCAGGCCGAGGAGATGATAGTCGCCAATTTCCACCTTTCAAAGAGGGAGAAAGTCTCTACTACATAAACCTCAACCGAGGAAAACAAAGTATCACGATCAACTTGAAAAACACGGAGGGAAAACGCATTTTCCTAGACATTGTGAAACAGTGCGATGTACTTATCGAGAATTTTAGTCCAGGTACGATGGAAAAGATGGGACTTAGCTATGAGAATCTTCGAGAAGTTAACCCTCGACTAATATATGCTGCAATCTCCGGATTCGGTCAGACTGGTCCCTACAGCAGTCGTCCCGGTTATGATATCATCGGGCAGGCTATGGGGGGACTCTTAAGTATCACCGGGTGGCCAGATGGACCCCCAACGCGTTCAGGTACCGCAATAGGTGATGTTCTCAGCAGCCTATTCTGCTGCATTGGAATACTCTCAGCACTAAATGTCCGTGAAACTACTGGACGAGGTCAAATGGTGGACGTTAGTCTTGTTGACTCAGTTTACGCAGCACTCGAAAATATTCCACAGATCTATTTTACTCACGGACGCATTCCAGAGAGGATAGGTAACAGATACGAGTTCATTTATCCTTACGACACCTTCCAAGCACAAGATGGATGGGTAGTAATCGCTGTCGCGAATGACGCATTATGGTTAAAATTCCTAGAAGCTTCTGGTCTAAAACAACTAGGAGATGACAAGCGTTTTACAAGTAACGCACTTCGAATACAGAATCACGCTGCCCTCCGCGTAGAAGTGGAGAACTGGACAACTAAGAACAGAAGAGAAGATATCGTGAACAAACTCACCGCGTATACGGTTCCCAGTTGCCCAATCTATGATGTTCGTGACGCATCAGAAGACATCCATATCGCTAAAGCACGCGGCATGGTGCAAGAGATCAACCAACCACGTTTAGGCATGATCAAAGTTCAAGGGAACCCCATTAAGATGACAGAGACCGACCCGCATCCTTATGGAGCTGCCCCTAACCTAGGCGCTGAAACAGAGGAGGTACTTAAACACCTCCTCGGAACAACAGAAGAAGAGATACGAAGGTTAAGGGAACAGGGTGCAATATGAACAATTTTGAAAGAGCAGAGCGGCTGCGTGTAGAAGTAGAGGCATGTAGAAAATGCGGGCTCTGTGCTAACGCCAAGAAGAAAGTTCTCGGAGAAGGCAACTTGGAAGCTTCAATTTTTTTCATTGGAGAGGCTCCTGGGAGAAGTGAGAACGAGCAAGGTAGACCTTTTGTAGGCTCCGCTGGGAAGTTGCTAGATAAACTCTTGTTACAGGCTAAACTTCTGCGTAACGAAGTTTATATCGGGAACGTGGTGAAGTGTCGGCCCCAAGGGAATAGACGCCCGGTAAGAGAGGAATTAGAAGCATGCGCACCCCATTTAGCGGAACAGCTAGATATCATTCAACCAAAGATTCTAGCTCCTATGGGGAATAGCGCTTTAGACTCTGTACTAATGCGATATGGCCTTCCTGAGACAGTTATTGGAGAAGTGCATGGGAAATGTTTCGAAATTAATACGTCGTGGGGTAAAACAAAAATTTTCCCGTTATACCATCCCGCTGCTGCAATCTATAACAGAAAACTCCTCAACTATCTTGAGGAGGATATGAGGCGTCTAGGGGAGCTAATATAGTAAAGAACTTAGATTTTTCACATTTTTCGAGAGTCCAGATTGTTTTTTTGAAACTTTCAACTCAAGTGATGTATCTGTAAATTTCATAATCATCTGAGAAACTCTTTTTACATTCGTTCAGGGGCTTCGATCCCCAGCGCCTCAAGGCAATTATGTAATACAACTCGAACCGAGTCAACCAACATTAAGCGTGCTCCAACCAGCTCAGGCTTTTCAGCATTCAACACCCGAAGAGATTGATAGAAACTATTGTACTTATCCGCAAGAGAATTGCCATAGCTTGTAATTATTCCTGGTTTCAATTCGTCCGCAGATGATGCGAATACTTCAGGCCAACTAGCTATCAGGGTGACCAATTCACGTTCCTTTGGATCAGTGAGGAGACTATAATCAGGTGCAGGTCTCACCATGGCCTTTTTTAGGAGGGAACAACATCGGGCATGGCTATACTGGATGAATGGTGCGCTGTTCGTCTCGAAGTTAAGTGCCTTCGCCCAATCAAATATTACGGTTTTGTTAGCATCAACACTTATGAGCGTATACTTAATTGCGCCATAACCGACCATCCGGGCAATATCTTTTCGCTGATCTTCAGACATATCTGGCGCTCGTTTTGTGACCTCCTCAAAGGCTAACTCGATCGACTTATCTACAACCTCGTTGAGGGTAACGAATCTTCCAAGACGCCCACTCATCTTGCCCTCTGGGAGCTTTACAAACTCATAACCATAATGACGCTGGTTACTACCCATCTCGGGGTACCCTGCAGCTACGAGAGCCAGCCTAAGCTGGAGTTGAGCGAGGGCTTGTTCTTGACCAATGACATTTATGACCTGATTTATGCCACACTCTCTAAATTTATAGATACTATACGCCATATCTCGAAGTGTATAAAGGGTAGTACCATCCCGACGCACAAGGACAAGACGCGGGATCTCGTGGTGAGGACTTAACCCCCATTTTTTCTTTAATGCATAAACGTTGGCAACCGTATTGCAATTAAGAACAAGTGCTCCCTGATCGGATTCTACAAAATCACCGTTTTTTAGTTTCTCTAGTACGGCTTCTGCCTTCTTCTGCCAAACGAGGTCGCTTTCGAAGTCAAAGGAGTCGTATTTTATACCCATGTCGCCTAGAGTTTGCTCGAAACCTGTGAGGCATATTTTCACCAGCGTTCTAACTGCTTTAACGGTTTCTGGTTCATTGTTCTCATAAGCAGTGTTGAGTTTTACAACCTCAGACATAGGATCGCGAGTTTCTGTGATCTTATCCTTGAGTAAATTGAATATCTTGGGAAAGTTTTTCTCTAGGTCAGCGGCGGCTCCCTCAAATTTTTCTATCTCTTCCTGGATCTCAGCCATCATATTGATGTCTTCGTTTTTCTCAGCCTCTTTGAGTTCGTGAAGAACTCGTTTTAGCTCCATATTGACATTAGTGCTTGCGTAAATAGCTCCGATGAAAATTTCACCTCGGATATCTGGTTCAGGTTTCCCGAGGACTATCCATCCATATGTCGCGAGGGCGACTTGGCGGCCCATATCGTTTACAAGGAAGTGAACTACGACGTCATGACCGCGATTTTTTAATAGTTTCGCTAGACAATCTCCAAGGATACCGTTTCTAGCATGCCCAATAGTAATTGGATGTATAGGATTCGCTGAAGTGTGCTCAACCATTACCCTATCCGGTTTATCAATTTTAATGAAACCATAACCCGGAGTCTTTACCGTAGCTTCCATTACAAGTTTATCATATTTTGCGAGATCTGCGTGGAAATTGAGATAGCCATTCACCGACTCAACCTTCGCGACTAACCCCGAAGGGCTAAACGCGTTCACAATCGCTTCTGCAACGTCTCCCGGTTTCTGCCTCAGTTCTCTGGCGATTTGGAAGCATATACTTGATGAGAGTTCACCCATGGATGAGTTTGGGGTTTGAGCAAATTTTTGTGGGGATAAAGAAACTTCTGGGAAAGCCCGAGCAACTGCTTCGATCAGTGCGCGTTGGCAGTCATTTCTCAAATCTGCGAGGGGATTGGACATCTCTATTTCACTAGTCCAGTTAGCTGAGTATGCTATATGTTAAAGAGAGTTACGATTTTAACTTTGAATACGCACAATCGCACAATACGAATAATCATATACTTTGAGCATGAAAATGACTAAAATTCGGCTCGATCGATTAAAGCGAGCCCGGTGGGATTCGAACCCACGCTCTCCGGCTTCGGAGGCCGACGCCTTATCCGCTGGGCTACGGGCTCTTACCGTAGAAGGGTCAAGATATAACACATTAAAGCATTTCCACGCCTTGCACGTGTGTAATAATAAACTAACCAAGTCACTATGTCTCAACGTTTCCAACTGGTGTTTTATCAAGAGTCTTCAACGAGTAAAAGTGAACGGTTAAAGCAATGGGTAAAATAGGATCTACGAAAGCTTTTGCTATGGAGAGAATAAATCTCCCATAAAACCCCAAATCACCAAAGGAGTTAATCATCGAAGTGATTATGATCTGAGCAACAAAAATAATGATCCACGCCACGGAGTATATTGTGAACGTCGACCAGACGCTCTTTCTAACTAATAAAAAGCTTCGTTTTAGAGAATCAAAAACTCCTCTACGCTCCAGAAGCAGAACCGGGGTCGTCATGGAAAAGAGAGTTGTCAATAGTATTCCTGGTGCAACTAGGAAGAAATATCCTACAGTACTGAGCTCCGAGGCGATTATAACTGCTATAGATAATGGAATGATCGAAGTCAACGCTAATTTAATGCAGTCATTGAGATCGATTTTATTTCCCTCAAAAAGACTGAACGTAGCTAAGGTGATCGCCCCCCATCCAATGCCATTCACAATCGCTTGAAATATGTTTTGAATGAGCCAATAGATCACCAGAGGACCGAATATAGATTGGAAAGTTGAAAGATCAGAGCTAACTAGCTCAGTTGTAAGTTTTAATGCAGGGTTGATGGGCTCAATAGCAACTCTTGAGATCTCCATAAGGAACGCTGCTGTAACCGCAGGAATGATAAACACGATTGCGTTTGAATCAAGTATATTCTGCGTGAGCTTGAGATTCTCTATTAGAGAGAGCATCCGAATTGGTTTTTCAATTCCCACTTCATGGTCCTCTCTCATTAATCATGCTCAGTAGATTTAACAGTTGAACCTTTTGACGTTTTCTTTTAGGATGCACACACCTGTACCTGGTGTTGTAAGAGAGTATATAGAACTAAGATCAAACCATCCGATCACGAAGCTCTGTTAAATTTCATAAAGAAAACATGGACCGCGTTCTCATATCTTCAACATCAAAAGATTAACAAGATGCTGAAATTATCTTTCCAATTGAGGTATTTCTCATTAGTTAAGCGATAGTATTGATAGAATACTAATGTAGTAGAGGGATATGTTCTTGTCTAAATCGAAGATATTAAGATAAGGGAGCCTAGAGATGTTAAGTCCATGTCGATCCCGCGAGTCATTATTTGCACCGGTCCTCCCGGGAACGGACGCGACGAAATGCTCCTAAAACTGCGAGAGAAAAACAGCTTTCATTATTATCATCTATTCGAGTATATCGTTAAAGAAGGTAAACTCGAAGGAACCAACCTATCAAAAATGAATATCCTCGACTTTTATGACTCTCAACCTGAGAAAATGGAGCAGCTTCGAAAAGCGGCGGTTGCAAAGATTAAAAATGAGATAAAAGAGAGAGAGGGAGTAAACATCATCAGCACACCGTTTCACTTCGAGTGGAAGGGAGGCCGCTTCAAAGGCCTCGCCGCTGAGGATGTGGATGAACTCAACCCCGATCTCTTCATCGTCCTATTCGACGATATAATCAGGGTCAGGGAACGTCTCAGTTCAGACGCTCAATGGAGGGAGCATAGATACACCTTAGGGGAGATTGCCAACTGGCGTCGTGAAGAGATGGCTGGAATTTATGAAATGGCCCGAAGTTATTCACCGAAGAAGGAAATTCAGATTGTCGCTTATGAGAACGGTGTAGATTTTCTCCGAGACCTTATTTGGAACCCACGAAAACAAAAAGTTTACTTAAGCCACCCAATAACAGGAGAAACCGCGGATTTTTTTGTGAAAGTTACGAAATTTTGTCGAAGCCTTAACCAATACTATGTTATTTTCGACCCATCTATGATTAAGGATTGGGAGATAGTGGAATGTTGGAGGAACGCAGTGAATACCTCTATCGACGCTGGTGAACCTCGCCCAAGCAAGATCCCTGTGAGTATTGACTATCAAGACGGAACTAGACAAGTCACCCTTGATTCCCCTGAGGTTGAAGCCGCAATTAAGAATTTACGTTACCAGATCATCGATAGTGATTACAAGCTCATCGAAAATAGCCAGATTGTTGTCGTCTACCACCCGCGCCAGAACATCAGTGCAGGAGTTATGTGTGAGATGGTCTACGCGAAAAGCATAGCAAAAATGGTTTACGTTTACTACCCATACGAGCCCTCACCTTTCTTTGAGTGGTATAGTACCCGGATATTCAAAGATGAAAACGAGCTTGGTGACTTTTTAATTAAGGAGTCAAAGCTTATCGGGCAAACTCCCCTCGACCTCTATTCCAATAAATAAGCCTATTTTTCAGCTATCTACATAAATACCTCGATTTATTGAGAATGATTGTTGAGAATGGGAATCACTAGAGTAAGAAAGAGAGATGGACGATTAGTCGAGTTTAACCAGGAGAAGATAACTGATGCCATTCGCAAATCGTTAATCGCGGCAAGAGTGGAAGATGTATCGATCGCAGTAAGCATCTCCGATAATGTTGTAGCCACTCTAAACGATAAGTATAAGGATAAAATTCCCTCAGTTGAGGATATCCAGGATATCGTTATAGAAAAACTAGGAAAATTCGGTTACAGTGTCGTCGCAGAGGAGTATAGATCCTATAGAATAAAGAAAGCTGAGATAAGAAGAATAAAGAGGGAGCTCGGCATCGACAGCGAGCTCAAACTCACAGTTAACTCTCTCGAGGTTCTCAGAAAAAGATATCTTCTAAGAGATGAAATAGGCGAAATCATTGAAACTCCACTTCAGCTCTTTAGGAGAGTAGCCCACGCTATTGCGGAGGCGGATAGCCTCTATGGTGTAGATCCTTCAAGGTCTGAGGACTCTTTCTACTCTATGATGAGTAAACTTGAGTTCTTACCAAACTCACCGACGCTATTCAACGCAGGAACCGGTACGAATTTTGCTTTGTCTGCCTGTTATGTTCTTCCAGTTGAGGATTCTCTCACAAGCATCTTCACAGCCGTCAAGAACATGGCGCTAATAGAACAGACGGGAGGGGGAGTTGGTTTTGACTTCTCAAGACTACGCCCAAAGGGAGACATCGTGAAATCGACTAAGGGGGTTGCCTCAGGCCCTATCAGTTTCATGAAAATATTCGACGCAACCACTGAAGTGATCAAGGCAGGAGGTAAGAGGAGGGGAGCCATGATGGCGATCCTCCGTGTCGATCATCCAGATATCCTAGAGTTCATATCAGCGAAATCCGATGCCGCTATACTTAGTAATTTTAATGTTTCAGTCGCGGTCACAGACGAGTTTATGAAGGCAGTAGATGAGGGAAGCGACTACGCTTTAATCAACCCTAGGAACGGTGAACATGTAAAAAAAATTAACGCTCAGAACATCTGGAGTTTGATAGTCGAGAACTCGTGGAAAAGTGGTGACCCAGGTGTAATTTTTATTGATGAGATCAACAGGTTCAACCCGACGCCGGAGATCGGGGTCATAACAGCAACTAATCCCTGTGGTGAACAGCCTCTTCTCTCATATGAGTCGTGTAACCTTGGAAGCATTAATTTGCTTAAGATCGTTGGGAAAAACGGAAAGATTGATTGGACCCATTTTAGGGATTTGATTCACTCAGCGATTCACTTCCTTGACAATGTGATAGATGTTAACTCATATCCTATACCAGAAGTAGAGGAACTTACAAAAGGGAATAGAAAAATTGGTCTTGGTATTATGGGGTTTGCTGAGATGCTAATAATGCTCAACATCCCTTACAATTCAGTCGAGGCATTGGATTTAGGGGAGAAGATAGCAGCGTTCCTTAATGAGGAAGCGGGAAGAGCGTCAGAGACTTTAGGAGTAATTCGCGGTGCTTTTCCAAATATTAACAAGAGTATCTGGAAAGGGAGAACAAGAAGGAATGCCACAGTCACAACTATTGCCCCAACAGGCTCTATCAGCATTATAGCAGGCTGCTCTTCGGGTATTGAGCCTCTTTTCGCTGTCGCATTTATAAGAAATGTCTTGGAGGGTGCTCGGCTACTTGAGCTTAACCCTCTCTTTGAACAAGTAGCTAAAGCACAAGGATTCTACAGCGGGGAGATGCTAACAGAGATCGCAACTGACGGAACTTTAGGTGGGATTAAAGGGATCCCTGAGGAAATAAAAAGGGTATTCGTAACGGCTCACGAGATATCTCCTGAGTGGCATGTCAGAATACAAGCAGCGTTTCAGAGGCACATCGAGAACGCTGTCTCAAAAACCGTGAATCTCCCCGCGAACGCCTCCATCAGCGATGCAGACCAAGTATTTAGACTAGCATATAACCTTAGGTGCAAAGGCGTCACTGTTTATAGGTACGGGAGCAAGGGGGCGCAAGTACTTAACCTTGGCATGAAGTCTGGCGAGATAAAGACGTTAACGAGTGCAGATGAGGAATACGCTGGCGGAAAGGCCACAATCGTATGCGATATTTGCGGTTGATCACTATGGGACATATCTATCTTTACTACGGTACCGGCGGCGGGAAGACAACGAGCGCCCTCGGGTTAGCGCTTAGATCAGTCGGTCATAGACATAGAGTCTGCGTAATTCAGATCATGAAGTGGTTCACTGAAACAGGGGAGGTCATGGTAGCGGATCTCATATCACCCTACTATGAGATACACCAATTCGGTAGAAATGGGTGGCTTAAGATCGGCACTGAGAAATCCAAATGTATGACTGGGATAGAAACGAGGTACCCCACAGATGAGGACAAACAAGCAGCCAGAGAAGGTTTGCTTTATGCGGAAAGAGTTCTAAGAAATGGAGATCATGATCTTCTTATTCTTGATGAAGTGTGTCTTGCGGTCCACACAGGTTTGCTTATGGTCGAAGAGGTCCTGGGTGTACTTGAGAATATTCCAAAAAGAACCAATGTTATTCTTACTGGCCGATATGCTCCAAAAGAACTCGTTGAGAAAGCTGATTTCGTCAATCAGATAGTTGAAATCAAGGCTCCAAAGGTATTCGTAACCGAGAAGGGAATCCAGTACTAAATCTACTCATTATTCTCAATACAGAGTTTATTGTAACTTGCTGTAAGGAGCTGTTGAGCATACTCAACAATCGTTGGCCCAATCCCCTTCACCTCGGAGAGAGCACCGAGAAGTCTCTTTGTTTTTCCACTAGGGGAGACGTGTAATTCAGCATGGGAGAGCTCTTCAATCACTCGGCGAGGAGAGTCGAAATGTTCGAGCAGGTCCTCCGCCAGGGCGCTACCGATCTGGGGGAAACCGGCAAGAAGGAATACTTGCTGCTTATGGAGAGGAAGGCTCCTATCAACATTCCGCAATTGAATTTGACGCTGCTCCTTGGCTTGTTCTCTATAAGCAAGGCGATGCAAGAGAACTGCAGTGGTCTCAGGGTTTTCTGTAGGGATTACGCTGAACCCATAATCAAGACTAAGACTGCTTAACGCGCCATAAACAGCAACGGATTTCATTGCGCTTCTTTGAAGTGCCTTCGACAAATGTCCTTCGAGCACCATCACAGGGTGCTCGTAGCAACCAGCCATATCCTTTGCTTGGCTGAAGAGGCGACCATCTTTAATACTTGCAAGAAAATCAGAGGCATCCTTACGTTCGATCCCAACGCGGTCAGACACAACGTAATCACATACTTGTAGCTTCTGAACCTTGACATTGATTCCACCGAGTCGGAGTATGTTTACGATGTCACGGCGTGCTGAGGCTTCTCCGCTATCAACGATTATGTTGAGGCTTTCACTCATCTGTCTTAACCTCTATCCTACGGGGATGGTTTACGCCTTTCATTGAACTGACTAAACCGAGGAGAATATTATGGGTTAGTCTTTCAGTGAAGGAGTTTAGCATTATCTCATTGCCGTTCACGTTGATGCTGGTTTTCCTGTTTCTGTATTTGATGCACTGTGAAGAATTTGCTTCGCCGCGAAGTATGGCGAAGCTCATATCTCTACAAGATGAATAGCCACAGGAGGAGCAATCCAATCCTGCGAGAATGGGATGTGCCTTCTCGATTACTAGATCTGTGAGCTTATCTGAATCTCTTAAAATAGGAACTGATCCATAATTAGGGATCTCGTTCTTCGGGTCAGCAATAGCTATCTCAAGTCCATCTGAGAGGCTATCCACCTCCGAGGCAGCACGTGGAATAAGTATCCGGGGGCATATATGTTGAGTCTTGAAGCCCTCAAGTATTAGAAAGTCAGCTTCTCCAAGGGTGTTAGCGGCCTCGTTAATTGAGAGACTCCCCTTAAGGAAGAATGTGGAGTAGCTCTCTGATAAGATGGCTGAAGCATTTGCTCCAGCCGCGACATGACGGAAGGTATCTGTTCCAGGGGTATCGGGGGATTTGTCCTCACTGGTATGCTTGAGTGTAACAACTCGGTGCCCCCTCATTGTGAGTTCCCGTATAATTTCCTCCACCACCGTAGTTTTTCCTGCTGCTTTGAACCCGACGACAGCCACTGCTCTGGGTGCACCCATGAAAGAGTATATTATAGGCGACGATTTATTCCCTCCGTATTTGTCCGTTAAGGTGATAAGGGAACAATAATGATGATCGTCGAATTAGGTGAATCAATTTTAGGTTGAATATCGAGATAATTTATTATTGAGCATGTTAATTGAGCAAAGCTCATAGATTTATTTAGGAGGATAAAAAAAAGGAGATCATCTCGATTCAATCTAAAAATCCTGTGATAATCAAATCATCTTGAAAATATTAAACCTTTACTCTGTAAAAAAACAATCAAATTTCCTTAAAGGGATTGCATCCAGTACTACAGTAGATGCAAACACGGTTGTGTAGACCTACCGCATCGAGTACATTTTGAGGTGTGTTATAGAGAACCTCGTCTATGCTTGGCAGCCCTTTTGCCACTAGTTCTCCTATCTCCGCCACACTTTTTCCCTCAAAAGGCTGCGCAGTAAGCGGTTTATCAGAAGGATCACTGAAACAAGGATAAAATATTGGGGCATAGCTAACCAAGAAATCAACGTGAGTCGCTCCAGCTTTTCTTAGGCTCTTCGCAACAGACTCACTAACTGTACCGCGAACAATGCTATCATCACATATAGCGACCTCCTTTCCTTTTACGCTTGCACGTATTACATTATGTTTTAGATCGCTCGCGGTTTTCCGGAACTTGGGATCGTTAATAATGTACGTACGACCGAGGTAAGCGTTCTTGATGATACCTTCATCAGCAGGGTGACCGAGGGCTTCGGCTACCCCAGTACAGACGCTCCGACCGGAGTCAGGTACAGGAATAACGGCTAGGTCAATTCGGGGACCATTCTCTGTACCTAGTTTCTTTCTCAGGTTACAGGTCGTTACGAGGGCATGACCGAGACGCTTTCTAGCGAGGTGAACTGAGACCCCATCGATGACGGAGTCCGGGCGTGCAAAATAAACCCACTCAAAAACACATGTTGCGGGTTTAGGGGCTTCAATCCTGATTTCTATGAAACCAGATTCACTCATTGTGACTAGAGTACCTGGAGATACATCGCGTCGCTCCTTGAATATTTCACCCATTCCCTCAAGAACGTCTACTGGCGCTGACTCTGATGCAATGACTACTGAATCACCATCCAGTGCTATATGGAGAGGCCTTATGCCACGTCTGTCACGTGCTGCAAGGAGAAAGCTTTTCCCTTTTTCTTTATCGAGTACTGAGGCTACTAGGCTAAAGTAAGCGTTTTTAAATTCTTTCACAGTCTCTGAGAAAGCCTCAATTACGTCTTCGCCGAGATTCTTTCTAAGGATCTCAGCAAATACATCTTCGTAAGACTTTTCTTTAGAGGTGTGAATGTGACCATCGAAAGCAAAAGCTATGGTATATCGTTCAGATTCAATAACATAGGGAGGAATACCATTATTTGCACCCTCTCCAGATGTAGCACCAATTACCACGTAATCCTCTGGATGAATGAAAGAGTTGAAGCGCTCATCAAACACCTTTGAAACCAGACCTTTACCGTTCCATACACGAAGACTACGGTCACCTGATGCGGCGATGCCAGAACTTTCCTGACCTCTATGCTGTACACCATAGAGCGTATATAGGCTCTTGAGCGAGACATTTTCTTTGGTGTAGAGCCCGATTACTCCCTTCATATTGAAGCTGGTGAAGTCGTCGGATAAAAGCAGTTAGGGATCGAGTGAGAATTAAGTTATTTTTTAACAGATCTATGTTAACAGACGCGCGATTTTAAACGATTTTCTTGAAGCTGAGATCACCGTTCAATATGCTGACAACATGCATTATTATTACTTACAAGCCTAGTTTTTATCTGATCAGACTGGATTACTTAAATAACTGGTTTAAGCAGTTGTTGCCGTAAGGTGTCGGCTTTGCGTATCGCCGTTGTAGATAAAGAGAGATGTAAAAGCGAAAAGTGTGATCACGTATGCATCAGATTCTGTCCGATGGTCAGGACACGCAAAGAGGCGATACGCCTAGGTGAAGACAACAAAGCTTACGTTGCGGAGATGATATGCAGTGGTTGCGGTATCTGTGTTAGAAAGTGCCCGTTTGATGCCCTACGCATTGTGAACCTTCCGGATGAGCTTGATACTGATAGGATGCACCGTTTCGGCCCCAACATGTTTGCTCTCTACCGTCTGCCCCTCCTCAAGAAAGGTACTGTTGTGGGCTTAATAGGCCGAAATGGTATCGGTAAATCCACGATAATTAAGATGCTCTCAGGTGAGCTCATTCCCAACCTTGGGGAGTACAATTCACTACCAACAAAAGAGATGGTTAAGGAGAGCTTCGCGGGACAGCAGATGTACGATTACTTCGAAGCACTATATGCGGGTAAACTTCAGGTGGTACATAAACCTCAGTATGTTGACAGAATCCCTAAGGTAGTTAAAGGAACCGTCGGCGAGGTTCTTGGTCGCCTTGATCAACGGGGAAGGCTTGAGGAAGTCGCTCGGGATTTGGAGATAAGCCACCTAATGGATAGACCCCTTGATGTGCTATCAGGTGGAGAGTTACAAAGAGTCGCAATTGCTACAGCTGTAATAAGAGATGCTAATGTATACCTCTTTGACGAGCCATCAAGTCACCTTGACGTGTATCAACGTACCAAGGCAGCACGAGTGATCCGTAGTCTAGTTAATGATGAGAGGATAGTCGTAACCGCTGAGCATGACCTAGCTGTTCTCGACTATATGAGCGACGACATCTTTCTCCTATATGGTGAGCCTGATGTTTATGGAATTGTAAGCCATATTCATAGTGTCCGTGAAGGTATCAACATATACATTAACGGCTTCATACCCGACGAGAATATCAGGTTCAGAGATACTCCAATAATTTTCCACGACAAACCACCGAACATACAGCGGAATAAGGGACAGATTCTTCTTCAATGGACAGAGATGAAAAAACACTTTGAGGGTTTTCATCTTACTGTGGAGGCTGGGAGTATTGGAATGGGAGATGTTGTAGGAATACTGGGTATGAATGGAATTGGGAAGACAACTTTCATCAAGATGCTTGCTGGAGTTGAAACACCTGATGAGGGAATGGTCAATAACCCCAGCCTCAAGGTGAGCTATAAACCTCAGTACATTAGTGGACGAGTTGATGGCACCGTTGAGGATGTTCTCAAACGAGCTGCTGGGGATAAATACGGGGAACAATGGTTTAAAACAGAGGTATTGGAGCCTCTTCACGTCAAACGGATGCTTGAGAGGGAAGTCAAAGTTCTCTCTGGAGGTGAGCTCCAACGTGTAGCTATCGCTGAATGCCTCAGCAGATCTTCCGACATATATCTGCTAGATGAGCCTAGTGCTTACCTGGATGTTGAAGAACGTCTTGCCGTAGCTCGTGCCATCCGGCGGATTACTAAGATGCGTGGTGTGACAGCATTCGTTGTGGAGCACGACATCGTTACTCAGGATTTCATCGCCGATAAGCTAATGGTTTTCACCGGTGAAACTGGGCGAACAGGGTACGCGGGTCAACCTCTAAGTTTAGAGAAGGGCATGAATAAGTTCCTGGAGGAAATGGGTGTCACGTTCCGACGTGATTCTGATACAAAACGTCCCCGAGTCAATAAGCCTGGAAGTAAGTTAGACCGGGAACAGAAGGAGAACAAACGTTACTATTACTCTATTTAACTTTTATTCAGAATTTTTTATTAGAATGGGAGAGTCTAAAAACTTTTTGATTATCTTCATTTTTTTTCCATAGTATTTGATGTGGGGTAATATGTTTCATCTCGGAGTAATGTCCTCTTATTGTTCGCACTTTCTTAAGAACTGGTAATTAAATGAATCATAATTAGCTTAGCCTCAATATTATATTGGAGCTTATCTGAGAGGAAAATTCATTAAATAGGGAATAACAGAATGACTTATTTTCCTATATAAATGAAGGTTTAGCTACTTTTTAGCCTCAACCAAGATACTGTGAATTTTCTCATTAAGATTCTCATAATCGGATTCGTATGCCGTATCTTGAAGAATCTTAAGGTTTTTGAACCCTACCTCTACGATTTGAGCTAAATAATTGTCCTTTTCTTCAGCCCCACTGATACAGCTAGCCCATGCTTCAACGTTCTTTCGAACTTCCTCAGGTAAGCCTCCGACTGTGACCATGTCGCTAACCATCAAGCGGCCACCAGGTTTTAGGACTCGATAAGCTTCATGGAAAACACGGGGTTTGTCTAAGCTTAAGTTGATTACACAGTTGCTAACGATGACATCAATTGTGTTGTCATCAATAGGAAGGGATTCTATCTCGCCGAGTTTAAACTCGGTGTTTGTGTAACCGTATTCTGTTGCAGCTTCGATTGAGCGTTTGATCATCGCTTCATTGATGTCAATACCGATAACTTTTCCAGATGACCCTACTTTTCGAGAGGCAAGAAAAACGTCTATTCCACCCCCACTTCCAAGGTCAAGTACAGTTTCTCCGGGTTTTAATGAGGCTAGAGTTACAGGGTTACCGCAACCGAGTCCTAGGACTGATTCCTGGGGAATAGCTTCGAGGTCTTCATCAGCGTATCCAAGTTGTCTTGCAGCCTCCATCGGGTCAAAAGCTCCTCCACAACTACATCCACCACCACAGTCACCACCGCAACCACCACTACAACTCCCGTTGAGGTCCTCGCCTTCGATGTTCTCTTGTTTTTGGGGTATGGTTTCAGCAATCGCTGTATAGACTTCTCTAATTGTATCCTTAATCTCTTTCTCGCTCAATTCAGTCGAAGGCTAATAAAATATCCCTACATTTAAAGGGAGTTGTGGCTTGGAATAAAGTAATATTAAACATTGAGTGTATATATTGTGATGTCAAACTGCTGGAACACCACAGATCCATTGATGGCTTCTTATCATGACGAGTGGGGAACCCCCATCCATGATGACAGAGTTCTTTTCGAGTTCCTCTGCCTAGAGGGTATGCAGGCGGGATTGAGTTGGAAGCAAATCTTAAATCGACGCCAAAATTTTAGAGCTGCGTTCAATAACTTTGAGCCAAAAATAGTCGCTACGTATAAGGAAAAAGACGTAATTAGGCTACTATCCAATCCAGGGATTATTAGAAATAAACGAAAGATAGAGTCCATCATAAACAACGCAGGAAAATTCATAGAAGTACAGCGCCAATATGGAAGCTTCGATGCTTATATCTGGAATTTTATCCAGGGAAAACCATTAGATAGCAAGCTCATTAGCTTCAAGGAAATGCCTACAGAAACAGCTGAGAGTCGCATAATTAGTAAGGAGTTAAAGAAAAGGGGATTCAACTTTGTAGGCCCAACTATCTGCTATAGTTTCATGCAGGCTGTGGGGATGGTAAATGATCATCTAGTTACCTGTCCAAGATATCAAACAATAAAGAATGAGCAACCCAACCGATAAAAGAGAAGCACCTGGAAGATTATATATGAACGATAAGTTGCTGAGAGCGGCATCGGAACCTTTCTTTGAGAAGACTGGCGAGTTAGAGAATGCTGAATATGTTCTATTCGCGGCACCTCTAGATAAGACAGCTTCTAATCGGAGTGGTAGCCACCTTGCACCCCAAGCTATTCGATTTGCGAGCCAGTATATGGAAAGTTACAGTGTTCGTTCTAACCTTGACTGGGATGACCTGAATTTAATCGACATTGGCGATGCTGTTGAGATGGTTACCGTCGAAAGTGCGGTAGCTAATATTCAGTTAATCGTTGAGGAGATCTTTGCTCTAGGTAAAATTCCGGTAATGATCGGGGGGGAGCATACGGTTACTCTCGGCGCTATCCGTGCACTAAAACCACAGGCGGTAATCGTATTTGATGCCCATCTTGACCTTCGTAACGAACTTTTCAATGAGAAACTTTGCCACGCAACCTACCTTCGTCGGGTTCATGAAGAGCTTGGATGTAAACTCGTTGTCATTGCAGCCAGAGCTTTGAGCAGTGAGGAGATCAGTTATGCTGAATCGAACGGAATTATCATAGTGACAGCTCTTGATGTGAAAATTAGAGGGATCAATTATGCGGTGGAGGCTGTGAAAAAAGCAATGATCGGCGTTGATTCGTTCTACCTTAGTATTGATATGGACGCGATCGACCCCTCCGAGGCGCCGGCTGTCGGAAATCCTAGCCCTGAAGGGATTACAACAACTCAGTTACTTGACATAGTAAACGGGTTTGTGGACAACCGTATTATTGGAGTAGATATGACTGAGGTAAGCCCAGCATACGATTCAGGTAACACGGCTGTCCAGTCTGCTTACCTGCTACTGGAAATCTTATATTACATTGAAGCCGCTAGAAGAAGCTCCGCATAATCATTATCAGCCAGCGAAACACAATCTTAGAAGATATGGCTAGCTCGGACTACATCGTAGATGAGGCGGTTGAGGAGATAAAGCCAATTGGTCGGCTGGCTCCTGAGAATCTTCCTCTTTGTTATCTGCTCTCCGCAAGTTACGATGGAGATGAGCAGAAAGCATACCTACGTCTTTACGAACCGGTTAGCCAGCAGATCTATCTATGGTATGATAACACAAATCACCTACCATACTGTATTAGCCGAGAGAAACCAGACGAGTTAGAGAAGAACAATCGGTTGGTCAAACATGAAGGTTACTTCTTCATGGAGCAGGTATCTAAGTATGATCCCCTCAAAGACAGCGATATCAAAGTCACTAAGGTAGTCGCCCATGACCCTCTGAGCATAGGCGGCGGCCGAGGCATCCCGATCCGGAACCTTCTGGAGGATAGCTGGGAAAGCCACATCTCATACTACCAGTGTTACATATACGATCGAGGCCTCGTCACAGGGATGCCCTATAGGATCGAGAATGGAAACCTCATTGATGCGGGATGGAAAATTCCAAGAGATCAGGAAGAGGAACTAAACAGGATTCTTGAGAAAATCGAACCTGAGTTCCAAGGAAACATGAAAGAATGGGCGAGACTCCTCCAATGCCCAGTACCACGTATTAGACGCGTTGCAGTCGATATCGAAGTTAGACCAGCAATCCGGAACAGACTGCCAAGCGCCGATGAGGCTTCTGAACCCATCACAGCCGTTAGCTTCGCCGGAAGCGATGGCCTCCGAAGAGTAATCCTTCTCAACGACACAGGCGTCGATGTTGATACACCTACTGTGGAAGGAGCAGAAACCCGGGTATACAACAACGAGCGAGAACTAATTAAAGAAACATTCAGAGTTATCGATGGTTACCCTATAGTTTTAACATATAATGGAGACGATTTCGATTTTAAATTCCTTCGAAATAGAGCAAAAAATCTAGGAATACCTGACTCTGATAACCCAATTGTTTTGGGACGCCGATTCGCATTCCTCAGAAACGGTGTTCATCTAGACCTTTACAGGTTCTTTCTCAACAGGAGCATACAGGGATATGCCTTTGGAAACAGATACCGGGAAAACACCCTCAATGATATCGCTTCAGCTTTAATCAATAAAGAGAAACTAGTTATTGGAGACATAATGGAGCTTCGGTTAGAGAAGCTCGCTGAATACTGTATGAGAGATAGTGAGATCACCTATGAACTTACAGCGTTTAACCATGATCTTGTGATGAATCTAATGATACTATTGACTAGGATCAGTAAAATGATCATGGAAGATGTATCTCGACAAGGTGTAAGCAGATGGATTCTTGCGCTGATGGAGTGGGAGCATCGAAAACGTAATTGGTTGATTCCCAACACGCAGGATATCCTCGAGTTGAAAGGATCTGTGAGCACCACGAGCGTTATCAAGGGTAAGAAATACCTAGGAGCCATTGTTAGAGACCCCAAACCAGGCGTACATTTTGATGTTAAAGTATGCGACTTCGCTTCGTTATATCCATCTGCGATACGAAACTGGAATTTGAGTTATGAAACTATTTTATGTGCACATTCAGATTGTAGAACAAATTTAGTCCCAGGGACACCTCATTGGGTATGTAAACATAACAGAGGGATGGCTTCCTTGATCATTGGCAGCCTAAGAGACCTTCGAGTACAATGGTATAAACCACGAAGTAAAGCAAAGGGATTGACAGATGAGGAACGTCAATACTATGATGTGGTAGCCCAAGCTTTGAAAGTGTTCTTGAATGCAAGCTACGGGGTTTTTGGAGCAGATAATTTTCCATTATATTGTCCACCACTTGCTGAGAGCACAGCAGCCGTAGGACGATACGCAATGACGAAAGCAGTAAATAAAAGTCAGGAACTAGGGATTGAAGTAATCTACGGGGATACTGACTCTGTGTTTCTGGAGAAACCATCAAAAGAACAGATCGATGGTCTTGTTTCTTGGGCTGATACCGAGTTAGGTATTGATTTAGATGTGGATAAACAATATAGATACGCTATTTTTAGCAGCCGAAAAAAGAACTACCTTGGAGTCTATCCTGATGGAAAGCTCGATATTAAGGGGCTGACGGGGAAAAAGAGGCATATTCCACCAATTCTGAAGGATTCTTTTCAGAGGTTGACTAAGATACTAAGTAGGGTAGAGACTCCGGTGGAATTCCCAGCAGCGAAGGAGGAGATCAAACAACTTGTGATAGAAGTTGGTAAAAGGTTAAAGATGCGGGACTTTGATATCGGGGATGTAGCTTTCAGGATGATGCTTGGTAAGGATGTGGAAGGGTATGATACCAATCCGCAGCATGTAAAGGCGGCAAGGATGCTTCAGGAAACCGGTGTTGAGCTGAAGGAAGGAGACCTAATCAGCTACGTTGTTACGAAGGATGGAGTGAAACCGGTACAGATCGCGTCGAAAAAGGATGTTGATATTCCAAAGTATGAGGAGTACCTTGAAGCGACATTTGAACAGATTCTAGATGCATTAGATATGAGTTTTGATGAACTTCTTGGTCGTCCTCGCCAGACAGGCCTTGGTGCTTTCTTCGGATAGATTCATCCAGTATTTATATAGAAACCCCTAGTCTTGAGTTATAGTTAAAAACTAAGTGAAACTTAAATCCACGTTAATCTTCCATGAACATTTAAAAGTAGCCTAGATCTACACATCACGCCGATAAGGTGAACGCCTTGAGCGAACGTAAACCCAGAAAGTATAATAAAAACCGCGAAGTTCAACCCGTTCACTACGGAAAGAAATGTCAGGACTGCGGATATTATTCAAAAACAACTTTCTGCGCAGTAGAACATAGAGTCTTATCGGGTGAAAGGGACGCTTGCTTGAGCTTCAAGTTCCGACGTCCTATCGGACGTCAACCTCCCCCTGTTTCCAAACGCGCTAACCGAAAAAAAAATACACAGAATAAGGTTAGTTATCCTAAAAAAACTTGAGTAATTACAACTCAGGTAGCGAAGTCTATATATCGGATCATCTGCACGATTCTTCGGTCACAATGCCCGAGCTCGTAAATATCGTAAGAATACTAGAGGGAGACCATGATGGGCAGCCGGTGCAGATCCGTGGCTGGCTTCAGAACAGCAGGAGTAGCGGCGGCATTGTCTTCCTTCTCATCCGAGATGGCACAGGTGTGCTTCAGTGTACTGTTAATAAACGCAGCGTAACAGAAGCAAATTATAACCAACTTGAAAAACTCACCCAGGAGTCAGCTTTAGAGCTAACCGGTACAGTAAAAGCAGACCAGCGTGCGCCAAACGGCTACGAGCTAGGAGTGAATAACGTTGGCCAAGTCTATGAGGCGCAAATTGATTTCCCAATCACAAAGAAAGAACATGGACTAGAATTTCTCATGGATGAACGGCACCTCTATATTCGTGACCCGCGTCTAATGAACAATTTCCGTCTACGTAGCAAGTTCATTGAAGCCGCCCACAAATACTTCTGGAACCATGGCTACACAGAGATCCAGAGCCCCACATTCCAAACAGGCGCATGCGAAGGTGGCTCCACTCTGTTCGAAGTTAACTACTTTGATAAGAAAGGGGTATACCTTGCTCAGAGTTGGCAATTATACGCCGAAGCTATGATCAGTAGTGTTGGGAAGATTTTCACATTAGCTCCCAGCTTCCGTGCTGAACCGAGTAGAACCCGCCGACATCTAAGCGAGTTCTGGCATCTCGAATGTGAAGAACCTTGGACTGACTTAGATGGAATTAATAAAACTGGCGATGGCCTTGTCTGCCATATAGCTCATACTCTCGCTGAGGAAATGCCCAAGGAGCTCCAACAGGCAGGACGAGACCCTAAGGACCTATCCTGCTTAGAGCCACCTTTCCCAAAGATAAAGTACGACGATGCCGTAGAGATTGTCCAGAAATCTGGTCTCGAGATGAATTGGGGCGACGACTTTGGTTGGCAGCAAGAGGAACCTCTGACAAAAGAGTTCGATGTGCCTTTCTGGGTTCGCGGTTTCCCGAGCGGAATAAAGCCCTTCTATCACATGCCTGACCCCGAACGTCCCGAGGTGACATTGAGTTCAGATCTTCTCGCACCGGAGGGTTATGGTGAGATCATTGGAGGCGGACAACGCGTACACGACTATGATCAACTCATTAAACGTATCATCGCAGACGGCTTCAACCCAGAGGATTACAGGTGGTACACAGACCTCCGTAAATGGGGAACAGTTCCTCACAGCGGTTTTGGCCTAGGTGTCGAACGAGTACTTTGCTGGATGCTCAAGCTTGAGCATATTCGAGATGCAATTCCGTTCCCTAGGGACATGCGCCGTGTTTTTCCTTAGATTGAAATGAAATTTGGGGTTTTCTAATTTATTTGATATAGTTTAAACTTAAAAGTTGAGATTATTTTTATCAAAAGGAAAATCGGTATAATATAAGAATCGATGCCACCATGACTTTTTCTTATGTGTGTTTGAGTCCAACTAGTGAGGGCTCTGAGTCGTGAGTTCTTATCCTGATCCAGTAAGAGAAAAGTATCTGCCATATGGTCATTGCACTAATCGAGATTATCTCAGGTATAGCAATACTAGGCCAATTAACGAACCAAACGCCTATGGCTACAGCAGCGCAGATTGCTGCTAAGATTGGGAAGATAAAGTCACCGCGTTTATACTGGTAGAGGCCCATCATCAGAGATGAAAGAGGCATAGAAACGAATAGGCTAATAGCTGCAACCATATGCCAGGGCTCCACATTTTTATTAGCGATTCCAACCCCAAGGAGACTTATAGAGCCTGCAAGGTGGATCGCTGCACCAGCTAAACCGGTGTAACTCCCTTTTGTGTATTCGAATAAGCATGCGCTAAACAACATCATTACGGCAGCAGTCATCCCCATACCCGAGTTAAATATCACAGCTTCGAACCCACCAACTCCGAGATCACTTATTGCATTCTTGTCCCATTTGAATGCAGGAGTTATTGTGATACTTGTGAAAATAATAATTAGTCCAAGGATGGGAGCGAGCATGCCGAATGTAGCAAAGAGGCGAACTAGCTTAGTGTTCACACCTTGAACTCTATTGACTCGAGGTTAAGTTTTACTCTGACTCAATCAGATCAATCAATAACCAATAAGGGAGAATCTTTCTAATGGAAAAATATTCGCAAATGTTAAGTGGTAGATTTTTATAATTAAAGTTATCATACTCTGATAACACTATATTTTTTTGTAAAAATTATTGTAATTTATTGGTAATTTGGACAATTAATCCTCTTTACGATTTAATGAGTCTAAACCTGATGCTCTCAACGCCTTAACAAGCCCGTATCCTAGAATTGCTATAGCTATCAAACTACTAATTGTAATGCTCAGGATCATGGCTAACCATATGGGTAAAGTTAGACCAAATATGTCAGGTGGAGGGAAGAAAAGCCAGAGGTAACTCCCAATTATCCCACCGATTACGCATGATCCGATAACGCAGGCAAATAATAGTCTCCTTCTCAGCCTGAATATTATGTATGCCGCGATCAAGTTAGCCAGAGTTCCTAAGGCAATATCTATCGGACTCAAAAAGTAGTATGTATTCGCAACCAGAGCGCCTAAAGATACGCCTACCACCGCGGGTATACCAAACACTGATGAGAGGGGAATAAGGCAATCGGCTGCTCTAAGCTGAATTGGACCATAGCTTATTGGTGCTAGAACCACAACAAGTGCGGCGTATAACGCCGCTATCAACGCAGTTAAAGTTAGATCTTTCACATTCATACAGATGCCTCCCTTCTCCGGGGTTTTTCAGGCGGAATCGGGTGGGAGGCCCCACTCACCCGCCAGTGAACGTGACGTTAAAGCTAATTAATAACAATTACTGATCAACGCAGGCAATATTATCGGTAATCTCCGAGGTTGTGATCAATGTTAGAGATTTATCACGCAGTTGATTATGAGTCCAGAATGAATCTTTTGTAGTAGGAAGATACAGACATTGTGCTATATATTGTCTGAAGCATATTCTTGTATTAGGGAGTGGCGAGGGGCCAACGGGTTTCACTACCAAGGTTTGTCGCACCCCGGAACCATCCCTACTATTCTTATATATAATCCAGCTAAAATCTCATCTATGGAGAAGATCGACCTAAAGAAGGGATTGAAGAGCATCTATTCTGCTAGAGACAGGCCGGAAATTATTGATGTGCCTAAAGGGGTTTTCCTTACTTACTCGGGTCGAGGTCCCCCTGGAGGGAAGGAGTATAATGAGGCACTTAATGCACTCTATTCCACCGTCTATACTCTCAAATTCGATCAGAAGAAGAAGGGTCGAGATTTCATGGTGATGGCTTTGGAGGGGCTTTGGTGGTGGGATGATGACAAGATCGTGAGTCTTGAAGAAGCACCACCTAAGGAAACCTGGAACTGGACAAGTATGATCAGGGTCCCCGATTTCGTTACTTTTGATATGGTCGAGGAAATAAAACCAGGTATAGCTGAGAAGAAAAGCCTCATAGTGGATAGGGTTTTGCTTGATCATTTCTATGAGGGATTAAGTGCCCAAATTTTACATGTAGGACCTTATAGTGACGAGACTCGAACTCAGAAGATCCTTCATGGATTCATTAAAGATCAAGAATATCAGCTGCGCGGGAAGCACCATGAGGTTTATCTCAGTGACCCTAACAGGACTTTGCCAGATAGACTGAAAACAATACTTCGTCACCCGGTTAAGAAGCGTCAATAAATTATCTATAGTTTCTATTGGGTCAAGGTTTATTCAATACACATCAAAGTAATTAATGCAAGAAGGTATGGTTATGCAAGTTGATTATAGAACTCCGAAGATCCCGGTAGGTATCACAATAATTATTTTTGGTGTAATTCTATTAGGGTTTGCCGCGGTTTTGGGTGCAGCAAGCGTAGGTGTTGGAGATGTGGCTTTAGTTGTTGATCCCTTGAGCGCAACAGTTAGTAATCCAGTGGTTGGACCGCGATGGTTCTTTAAACTTCCATGGCAGAGCGTCGTAAAGATGCCTTATTCTACACAATCACTTGTACTAAGCAATACTGATCCTAACGCAGATTTCGACAGTTTAATGTGCTTTAGTAAGGAAGGTATTGAAGTAACCACAGATATTGTGGTACGTTTCGGAATTGATGTCAATAAAGCAGCAGCTCTTTATCAATCCTATCCAGCCATGAACTGGGAATTCACAACACTCAACTCGATAACTTCAGAGACTACAAAAGGTATAACTAAAGAGTATGGTTGGACAGAGATCAAAGACAAACGTGTAGAACTTGCTAACCAGATACAGGATGAACTCAGGATTTCTCTTAAAGATGAGCTTTCTTTGAAAGGCGCTATCATCAACGTCGAGGTTGATTTAAAGAACGTGGGATTCCCTCAAAGACTCGTTGATGAACTACAAGCTACTGTGGCAGCTCAACAAGCAGTTGTTACCGCAGAAAACCAGAGAAAGAGTACCTTAATTCTAGCGGATGCAACAGCTCAGAAAAATCTAATTGAGGCGGAGGGTGAGGCGAACGCTCAAAAAGCCCGCGCTAAGGGTGAGGCTTCAGCTATTCAAACTATTATTGAGGTAGTTGGTAAGGAAGGCTGGCAAACTTATTATCAACTGCAGAAGCTTAAAGAGATCAGTCCCAATATCGACACGCTAATAATTGGGGACTCAGGTATCACACCGGTTTTACCTGTTAAGTAACTCTTCTATCGATTATTTTGCATTTTGGCTTAAAAATTTTTTAAATTTAACAAATTTTGCTTGCTGTCCTGTTAAATTTTTGAAGTTACGACATCATGTTTATTCTAAGCGATTAAGTTTAATCCACAGAGTTAACATTTTTCGAGTATACAGAGTGGAAAGAATTGTACGATTACCATGTCCACGAGCGTCACTCAGGTGACTCCTTAGCAGGAATACCGGATTACATAGCCTTAGCTGAGAGATTAGGGATCATTGAAATTGCTTTCACTACTCATCTCATCACCATAGGTCCAGATGTAGAAATAAGTATACGCCCCCACGAAATCCCAGAATACATAAATGAGATTGAAAATGCTCAGAAAGCAACTAATGTACGTCTTCTCACAGGATTAGAAGTTGATTTTTTCCCTGAAGATGAACGAAACATTGATCGGATCTTAAGTGAATTTAACCTGGACTTTGTGCTAGGTAGCATACATTATGTAAAAGGAGTAGATATTGGCCATCCAGCACAAGCTAAGGAGTTCTTCATGAATCGTCCTCTTTCAGAAGGAGTCGATGAGTATTACCGAGTTTGGAGACAAGCGGTTGAAAGCGGTCTTTTCGATGTAATGGCGCACCCTGACTACTGGAAAAAATTTGTTCATCTATTCCGCAGTCCGCCGATTTGGAGCGAGTTCGGAGATGAGGTCTATTCTGCCTTAGACGCCCTTAAGAAGTACAATGTTGGAATTGAAGTTAACACCTCGGGTGTACGTCACGGAGTTGGTGGTTTTTTTCCATTGCAAGAGTTTCTAATTGCGGCGAAAGCAGCGGGAGTTGATACGGTAACAATCGGAAGCGATAGCCATGGAATTGACACTCTCGGATATGGTTGGCGAGAAGCAGTCAAACAGCTCAAATTAGCAGGTTTCAACGAGTTATCAAGGTTTAAAAAACATAAAAACAGTCGGATCCTCCTCCCTTAAATCTCATAAACTCGGTTAAAATCAACGATCGTCTTCAATTGAAGAATGAATTATTTATTTCAAACTATAAGATAAATTATTGAATTTCGTTAAAATGAGTATATGATTTTTCCGCAATCCTTACTAAAAAAAAGCTAAACGGGGGGAGGTCTTTTTCCAAGAATGACGGTTACATCCTTAGTGGATCCGTCTCTTAGAATTTGTAGAACGATGGCATCTCCAGGTTTCTTAGTCCGTTGAATATAGAAGATAAGGTCATAAAACATCTTCATCGTTTTTCCATCTGCCCCGATTATGATATCGCCACCGATGTTTACTGTAACACCGTCGAGTGTAATTATTTTATTTCCCCCTTTCAACCCCGCAACATCTGAAGGCCCCGATTTGGTTACATCGGATACAAGTGTACCTCGAGTCCCAACAGGGAGCTTCATCTCAGTAACAATACTCGGCGATACATCGATGCCTTGAATTCCTAGTAGTGGATGATCATAACTGCCAGTTGCTATGAGGCTTTGTATCTCCCGCTTAATTGTATTGCTTGGAACCGCGAATCCAATACCACTGGACTGTTGCGCTTCTGCGATGATCGCAGTGTTCATTCCAATAACCTCGCCATTTATGTTGAGGAGTGGCCCACCACTATTACCTGGATTAATGGCTGCATCCGTTTGAATTACATCCACTATCGGATAACCTTTAGACGAGTCCATCTGCCTACTTATCGCACTTACTATACCAGTCGTCATTGTGCTGGCTAGACCAAAGGGATTACCAATCGCGATCACGGTTTGACCGACATTAAGCTTTGAAGAATCACCAAGAATTATTGGCTTAATGAGTTCCTGAGGAGCAATTATTTTGATAACAGCCATATCGCTATAAGGATCTCTCCCTATGAGGGATGCCTTCAGAATAGTACCATCTATGAATGTGACGGTTATTGTTTTAGCTCCATCAATAACGTGGTTATTTGTGATGATGTGCCCCTCGGTGTCGTATATGAAGCCACTTCCAGTTCCTCGACCCGTTGCAGTTGTAACACTAATTAATACAACACTCTGCTTAGTCTTGTTATAGAGTTTAGTAAGCTCGGTTCCATCGAGTGTTACTCCACCGCTCCCTCCTGCTCCAGGTTTAACTGTCTCCTTTAATGCAGAGAGTTCAGTGTTTGCGACGCTTATCTGACTCTTCAACGAATCTATAGAGGTGTTAAGAGAAGCAATTTGAGTCTTCAAAGACGAGTCTAATCGGTTGCCTTCGAGAGCAAGATACGTAATAATTCCTGCGTCAATAAAGAGAAGAAGCAGAACGATTACAGGTAGCCAGCTTCGATTACTTGATCTCTGGCGGTCGCCATAGAACCACCCATCGCTCAAAATAGTCACTTATGGATATGAAGGAAGGGAAGAGGATAAAGTATATGATAATCTAATTTGTTCGATCCCAGTTTCTGGGTTTACAAACAATTTCTCTTATCCGCATGTCGAAAAAGCGGTGGGTATTCGAGGGGAGAAGTATAACAACTGTATCGGCACCTGAGCTGTTTCCTCCTAAAGAGATAACTTCTCTATCAGTTCTAATTAGCCCTGCATCGGCTGCCATGCACGCGACCTCACAGGCTACCTTAACACCTGCCCCAAAAAGGCGGAGAACATGGGCGATTACCTCGTCGACCTGTATGGTATTGAATTTTTTATTTACTGCACGTCCTAAACCTCCGAATGAGTGGCAGGCGCGGATGATTTTACCGCCATTTGCCTCTATTCTTGTTTTGAACTCAGGATTCATTCGATCCTGATTTGGATCCGTGAACCCAACCATACCGCCGATGACGACGACGTTGTAACCCTTAAAAATCTCAGTTGCAGCTACACCGGACTCGCCAGAATATGAAGCAATCACTATATCGCGAATACCTAGCTCATCTGCACGTTTTTTCGCCAATTCAAGTACCCGTCGAGTGTTTACCGCACCGGTTTTTTCAAAGTAGATAGTATTGGTAACGATCTCGGACATATGTAATCACTATTCGTCCTTAGGTTTAAGGGTTAATAAAAACAATAAACGCTAGTAGGCTGCTGAAGTTAGCAGATAGTTATTCTTAACCGGGTTATATGTAGTTAGGGATTATAAGGTACTTTAAGAGCTGTCCTGTTGGAACATTCTGTTCTTTTGCCCATGCAATCGATACAAGGTCGTTTTTCTCAATTTCGCTGTAGATAAGATATGCCATAATTGGATTGAAGCCAAAGTCATTCTCTGCACGACTAAGATTCGCAGTTTTGTATATTTGGTTATTCAGTTTACTCCGTACGAGTGCTACGTCGCCTGTGACTAGTGGTTTAAGCATCTCATCGTAAGGTTTTGGGAGTGTTTGAATCATACTTTCAATATCAGCTCCATGAGCAACTTTTTCAAGTGTTGCGGAGCTAATAGTGTAGGTTACTGGGAAAACCTCTTTTATGTTAACAACTTTAGATTCGGATTTGTTTCGTCCCATCTTTACAGCTTGGAGGAAATTCTCGATATCGGCTTCGAATTTCATTATTTTTTGGATTACCCGGCGTTCACCGACTGGAATCTGTTTTAACGCTTCATTGATAGTTTTTGAGCAAATTTGATCGAGCTCCTGTTCAAGGAATTGGATTGAATGTTCTTGAATATACTTCTCTTGCATTTCTGATATTTTTGAATATGTGGAGCCTTTTAGCAGTGTGAGAACTTCTTCCACATTCTTGGCTTTTGATAGATTGTCGTAGCTCTTAATGCCGTAGGGAGGCATTGGGACGAGTGTGGATATTATTCGTTCTGGTGTAAATTGGCTAATTTTTCCTCGGAGGATACGTTTGAGGTTAATTGTTTCGAACCTTATGTAGTAGTATGAGTTGAGGAATCCACCGACGTTGTCTGGTGCTGAATCGACGATATCAACCATTCTTTTCATAAATTTGGAGTAGAATACTCGCTCGAGGCTAATGGAGGGACTAATATCGTCTTCAATGATTACTGTACCATATGGGGTTTTTGAGATCTTAGCTATAAAGTCTTCAATATCGATAGAGTTAGCTAGGAGACGGATCTGCTCCGAAGTAAGAAGTTCACTCAATAACGAGTGGGCTTTTATGACGGCGTATGTGATGTTGCCTTCAGCTATTTTTCCGATGTTAATGCGCCTCCTATGAGTTTGATTCGGACGAGGTCCTCCATCTGTTCTTCGTCGAGTTTATCCTGTATGAACTTGATTATGCTTTTCATATCAGGTATAACCGTGTTTTCGAGTGCGTTGACCTTTCGGTTCGTTTTTCCGAGCTCATTTGCGATTCGCTCGACTCGTGCTTCGAATTCAGCTAATCTGATGATCTCCTCGAGTATTGCGTATACCTTCTCAGATGCTAGAGCAAGGGTGATGTCAAGTTCGCCTTCGAGTTGAGGCTTGTTAAGGATTCTTATATACGGGTACTGTACACCCATTGTACTTTTCGGGAGAACATCAAGCTCCAGTTTACTGCGGATGCTGCTCGCCTGACTCTCAACTTCGGATGGTCCGAGGCTTAGGTATGCTGCCTGCACGGCTACATAAGCTTCCTTGAGATTGTCGAGAAGTATACTACGTCTACCGCGGAGTACTTGGATGGATTCGCTGAGTTCTTTTGCTAGATGGTCTCGCTTTAGTTTAAGGAACCCAGTTCCCTTCTCGATAAAACTTATCCGCCTCTGCATCTCCATTAGGTAGCCCTTTGTAGGCCGGACTCCGCTTCTAGACGACATAGTTTAATCACTTTTCCGATACTTGGGGTGATATTCTTTAATGTAAGCTTCGCGGACCCTGATTAGATTCTCCTCTGGAAGCATACTCAATAGATCCCAAGCAAGATTGAGTGTCTGTTCTATTGTGCGGTTTTCGAATCTGCCTTGGTTAACGAAGCGTTGCTCAAAGGCATCAGCGAACTCAAGCCATTTGCGTTCACGCTCACTCAGCCCCATAGTTCCGACGATACGTACGAGGCCACGTGCATTCGTTCCTTCAGCGTACGCCATGTAGAGTTGGTTAGATACGTCCTGATGGTCCTTACGCGTAGTCTTAGCGCCGATACCATCTTTCATTAGTCTACTTAGGCTTGGAGGTACGTTCACTGCCGGATAGATACCCTTGAGGGAGAGTTCTCTATTCAGAATTATCTGCCCTTCAGTGATATATCCTGTGAGATCTGGGATTGGGTGAGTTATGTCACCTGCGGGCATGGAGAGAATAGGCATCAAGGTTACACTACCTTTTTGACCTGTGATGATTCCAGCACGTTCATAAATTGTTGCAAGGTCACTGTACAAGTATCCAGGGTAACCTTTACGGGTCGGGATCTCACCTCTAGCGATGCTTATGCTGCGCAGAGCCTCGGAGTAGTTGGTCATATCCGTAAGGATAACGAGAACATGCATTCCTTGATCATATGCTAAATGTTCGGCAACGGTTTGTGCGATACGGGGTGTGACGATACGCTCGATTGGAGGGTCGTCTGCTAGGTTGAGAATTAGGACACTTTTATTTAGTGCACCGGTCTGTTCGAATTCTCTTTTAAAATAATCCGCTTCTTCGTTTTTGATTCCCATAGCACCGAATACGATGGCAAAGTCGCTTTCTTTTCCGGGGATTGTAGCTTGACGCGCGATTTGTGCTGCGAGTTGATTGTGATGGAGACCAGACTCGCTAAAGATCGGTAGCTTTTGACCTCTAATTAGGCTGTTCATGCCGTCGATTGTACTAATTCCAGTTTGGATGAAGTCATGAGGCACTGCACGAGCGGCGGGGTTAATGGTACCACCGTTGATGTCTCGTATGTCTTCGCTAAGGGGCTTTGGAAGTCCATCTCGGGGTTCAAAGCTTCCACTGAATACACGTCCAAGAAGGTCATTACTTACTGGAATTTTCTGAGTTTCACCTGTGAATCGTACACCAATGTTAAGATCCATTGTTGCCGTGTTACCGAAGCACTGAACCATTGCCCAGTCTTTAGAGACTTCTAGGACACTACCGCCAACTTCGTATCCAGAATCTGTTCGGATACGGACTATCTCATTGTAGGCGACATCCTTTACATTTTGTACAAAGAGGATCGGTCCTTTGATCTGATTCACGGTCTTGTAAACTAACCCTGACTGCTCAACCATTATTCATCATACTCCATATGATACCGCGAGAGCATCGATCTGTTTTTTCATTTCAATTTCAGCCTGGACTATTGGATCTACGCCTTCCCGTTCCTTTATTCTCATAATTGTGGTAAAGATCGGGAGCTCGCGTATCTTTTCAATTGGAATACCCTGCTTTACTAATCCATTAACGCTCTCATAGAATTTGATGATGACTGAGAGTAGCTTGGCTTGCTTCGGGGCGTCACAATATGTGTCTACTTCGTGGTAAGCTGCCTGTACGAGGAAGCCCTCGCGAAGCAATTCAGAAATAAGTAGTATTAAGCGTTGTTCATCGGGGAGGGCTTTCTCACCGATGATACGAGCAGTCTCTTCTATCTCCGCAGCTTCTTCTAATATCTTCATAGCCTTTGCACGGTTACTCACCCAGTCGGGGTCGTATTGACTCCACCACTCTGCACTGATCTCTAGGTATCTTGTAAAGCTACGCAACCAATTGATTGCTGGGAAATGTCGACGCTGCGCAAGGGCACTATCTAGAGCCCAGAAAGTACCAATGAAACGAAGAGTGTAGGTAGTAACAGGTTCGCTAAAGTCTCCACCTTGAGGGGATACAGCACCCAGTAAGGTTAGGCTACCTAGTCGATCGGTTGAGCCTAGAACTTTACATCTTCCAGCTCTTTCATAAAGCTCGGCGATACGATCCGGGAGGTAAGCTGGATAACCAGCTTCAGCTGGGATCTCACCGAGGCGACCTGAGATGTCTCGAAGAGCTTCAGCCCATCGACTCGTGGAGTCCGCCATTACGGCGACGTCATAGCCCATGTCTCGGTAGTACTCTCCAATGGTGACACCCATATAAATCGAAGCTTCTCGAGCTGAAACAGGCATGTTACTGACGTTCGCGATTATTACAGTGCGTTCAATAAGTTTACGTCCACTTCGAGGGTCCTGAATATTGGGGAAGCTTGCAACTACGTCTGCCATTTCATTGCCGCGTTCACCGCAGCCAATAAGGACGATAACATCAGCGTCGCTCCACTTACTAATCTGTTGAAGGGTGACTGTTTTACCGGTTCCGAATCCTCCGGGGATAGCGGCTGCACCTCCCTTTGCACATGGGAAGAAAGTATCGATTACACGTTGCCCGGTAAGTAGGGGTACGCTTAGTTGAAGGCGTTCCTTTACTGGGCGTCCACCTCGTACCGGCCATTTCTGCATCATGTTGATAGATTTTACACCATCTTTCATCTCGACTTCCGCGATAGTGTCAGTGACAGTAAATTCACCTTTATGAATAACCTTAATTTTTCCTTCTACACCTGGGGGAATCATGATTTTATGAACGAAGCTTTGAGTTTCCTGTACAGTACCGATGATGTCTCCGCTCTTGACTTTCTCCCCCTTTTTAACTAATGGGATGAATTCCCATTTTTTCTCCCGGTTAAGGGGGGTGACGTTAGTTCCTCGACTAATGAAGGGGCCTGTCTTATCCCAGAGTTCCGTCTCACTGCGTTCAACACCATCAACTATTGTGCTCATTATTCCCGGACCTAACTCTGCCATGAGAGGCTCTCCTGTATCAATAACTGGCTCACCTGGCCTAATTCCATCGGTGACTTCGAAGCACTGTATGAAAGCCATCTGTCCGTCGAGGCGAACTACTTCGCCCATGAGTCGAAGGTTACCGACCTCAACCAGGTCTCCGATTTTTGGTTTATCTTGGAATGTAGCGCGGATGAGGGATCCGTTGATGCGTTCGATTATTCCTGTGATCATAATTTAAGCCTCTAGGTCCTTGGCTAGCTTGGCATCAAGCTTGGCTTTTACTGTCTCGATTCGGGAATCGACAGTATTGAAATAGATTTTTGATCGGTCATTGTTCTGGACAATCACACCCCCAGCTGCTATGATGTGTTCATCGGATATCTTAAGAGTAACCGGTAAACCAACCTTTACACTTACCTCTTCAACGATTTTTTTATGATTTCTTTTAAGTATAGCATGGTCTACGTCGTTACATGATACTATGAAATCGGTTCCACCGATGCTGGAGCAGGCTTCGGAGATGAGGAGTACAAGCATTTTGTGATGTTTCTCTTTACTATTATATTCTAACTTCGCCTGTTCTGTAGCTTCGGCATATATGGAGTTTAAAATATTCTCCTTGGAGATCATTAGGTTTTTTCTTCCTTCGATATCAGCTGCGCCAACGATTCTTTCACGTACACCTTTAAGTACAGATGTGAGAACGACGATGACCTCAGAGTCTGCTTCCTTAACAATTTTTTCTGATTGCTTCTCAGCAGTAGTAATGATTAAGTTCGCATCTGTTTCAGCCTTTAAGAGCATCTCTTCGCGGCGAGCTATTGTCCGTTCTATGAGTTTGCTTTCGATCACTATATTTGATTGTTTTGGCGGTGAATGTGCATCTTTTCCGTGGCTCACTGCGGTAGAACCTCCTTTACAATGCTTTCTATGGCTTTTACTCTCTTCGTTTTTGGAGAATTGCTGAGGGCATCGGCTTTCTTCATATATTCAGCCTTTACTTTTTCAGCTTCAACTTTCGCTTTCGCTTCCTCTTCCTTAACGAGAGCGTCAATTCCCTGGCCTCGTTGAGATCTTGCTCGCTTCTCTTCAGCCTCGGTTCTAGCCTTTACGAGGAGCCCTTCGGCTTTACGCTGGGCTTCAGTGATTTTAAGCGAAGATTCTTTCTCAGCTTCATCTAAGATGTTTTCGAGGCGTCTGCCAATAGATAGTGATTTTCTCTCCATTATTACAACTCCAACTTTGTACCGATAGCGAGTGATATGACTGCTTGTAGTTCCTGCATTCTCATCCCAGTTTCCATTGTAAAGTCGGGAATCATTGCAAATACAGGAATGATGGCTCCTCTATTCAGAACCTCTTCTCTTATAGCCTGCGTTTCTTTTGAGAAACGTTCGGGAAAGATTATGAGCTTGTATTTTTTTTCTTCTACAAGCTTTTCGAGAGTCTTAGCTATAACAATGCCGTCTGCGGCGTTGAATCCCTCGGCCCCGACCAGCTGGAAGCAGGTAATGAATGATGAGGGCCCTATGACAGCAACACTCATTTCTTATGGGATGAAATCACTTGTATTAAAAAAACTTATTGTAAGCAAGAGTAAATTAGATTTCTATTTTTAAGTGGAAAAGAAAAAATAGTTCTATAAGTGAAAGAGATGTTCAATAAACACATCTATTGGTTCGGTTATTGATGCTGGCCAGATACCTAAAGCAATAGATAAAGCACCTAATGTTATCAAAGCTACAGCCATGGTTGGTGGAATACCAGCTATGTTCTTGAGGTTTTCAGGAAGCTTTCCGTAGTAAATTCGCCAGACGGTACGGAACTCATACCCGAGGGTCACTAAAGTGGCTACTGTTCCAGCAAGGATCGCGATACCTAATTCCAAGGCAGAGGACTGTAACCCCCTTTGGAAAGCACCACTTAGAAGGATGAATTTGGACTTGAAACCTACTGCAGGAGGTAGTCCACCGATTGTAAGGAACCCAGCTAGTGTTGCTAGGAGCACGATTGGTAAGAGCTCTCCTAATCCTCCCATCTTATCCATATCCCGGGTTCCAGTTCGATATAGGAGTGCACCAGATACGAGGAATAAGAGGGCGATAGCAATCCCGTGACTAATACTGTATGAAATCGCCCCAAGAACACCGAACGGAACAAATGTGAATACACCAAGAGCGCAATAGTTCATCTGACTTTGGCTGAGATAGGCAACTAACCTTTTAGTATCCTTTTGCGTTAAGGCCATCACTCCTGCGTAGAGTATCGTTAATAGCGACCAAGCCATTATCAGTCCGCTTACACTATAAAGAGCTTCATAGAAATATGGGATAAATCTCGCAAGGGAGTAGGTTCCTAACATTACGGATGTAGCACCTAAAACCGCACTAATTGGAGCGGGGGACTCCGAATAAGTATCGGGCATCCACCCATGTAGTCCAAGAGCGCCCATCTTAACGAATAAACCAATAGTGATGGCAATCCCAATCCAGAACGCATAAGGACTAGAATTTATGTTAACAAGGTCTGCAATCTCAAAGCTGCCTGTTACCCAATTGGCACCTAAGATACCTACGAGAATAATTGCTCCTCCTAACTGTGTCCATAAAAAGTACAGCATAGAGTTTTTCTTTCGATCTCCGTATCCATAGAGCATAACTAGCAGCCATGAGAAAACAAGTGCCATTTCGTAGAACATATAGAAAGCTATCAGATTAGTGGTTAACATAGATCCTGCTACACTAGCAGCATAGAGCAAGAAGAAGGTGTAGAATTTTGCGTACTGTTCATTATTGTTCTCCATGTCACCCAAGCTAAACCGTTTTTCCATATAGGATGCACTGAAAAGTGTGGTAAAAGCAAAGACAAAGAGGTATGTAAAGATCATTGGAACACTAAGCCCGTCAGCCAATAATCCAAAGGTTAATTTTACTGGAGAAGTTACCCAATTGTACTCTTCCAGTAACACATCGTGGTGTATTTCGGGAATCATCCATGCGAATGCCATGGAAACCACTAGAAGCATTCCGAAAACTATCCAACTGACATTTTTACCGATCTTTTTAGCGGCAAAATAGATTAAAGGAGCTATTAGGAACGTTACCATAGCCAAAATGAGTAAATTATTTGTCATCAGAATCACCTCACGCTAGTAGCGCTGCTACCCCCTTGAGTAGTGGATCCAAAATGGGTGAAGGATATATACCAAGTAACAGTGATAAAAGGCATAACAGTATCATAGGAATGGTCATAAGATAGGATGACTCCTTGACATTTTTAAGGTGCTCAGGCAATGGGCCGTAGAATATTCTTCGCATAGTCCATAAAGTGTAAACTGTAGTGAGGATGGTGGAAAGGAGTGCAGCTAAAGCTACCATAAACTCTGTAGACATCATGTTGATCCCAGAACCGAAGGCGCCAAAGAAGATCATCATCTTGGATACAAACCCGACGGTAGGGGGGATACCTGCGAGGTTAAAAGCGCCAATTAGGAAGGTCAAAGCGGTGATTGGCATTTTTGAGGCTAATCCTCCGAGTTGTCGAATATCTCTAATTCCGGTTTGATGAATAATTGCACCCATGCATAGGAACATAACGGCTTTCCCTAAACCGTGGCTTACATAATGTAGCATTGATCCGCTGATACCGAGGGAAGTGTAGCTGGCGATGCCAATAAAGAGATACCCCATTTGACTCATGCTTGAATAGGCGAGTAATTTCTTTATATCAGTCTGTGCGAACACCATCATTGCACCATAGATTATTGAAATTAATCCCCATAGCATGGTAAGTAGGAAAGTAGTATCCATCACACCTTTAATAGGAATCAATAACCGCACAATAGCATAGGCTGCTAAGCCACTCATTGCTGGACTTAATAATGCACTTATGGGGGTTGGAGCATCCGCATAGGTAAAGGGTAACCAAATGTGTAATCCAAACATAGCTAACTTTACGCATAATCCAAGAAGCATAGTACCTACAATAAATCCAACCCAGGGGGATCCAATTAATTTCACCAAAGATGAGACCTCATATGACCCAGTTATTGCGAAAGCGGTGAATGTTCCCGTTACGAAGATAACCGCGCCAAAGATTGACCACAGTAGGTACAACAAGGAGGTTTTTTCTCGTTCACCCGAACCATATACGTTGATTAGAGCCCATGGGGGAATGATCATAAGCTCGAAGAAAAGGTAGAACTGGAATAGATTCGTAGAAAGCGCTACACCAAGCATGCTTGCGGCATAAAATAGGTATAAGGCATAATAAGTTGCGTGAGCTTTATTGTTCTCGCCTTGGTATTTTTCACGGATGCTGCGATCCATATAAGGCTGTGAATAAATAATTATAATTGTAGATAAAATTGATACTGTAAGCGCAATGGGTAAACTAACACCATCTGCTAAAAGCCCAAAACGAATACCGGGTAACCAGTAAAAATATTCTTCCACCGCATTAACACCAATATCGCTTAATAGGCTTGCGAGACAGGCGAAGCTAAAAAGCAATGGAATTAGAGCTACCCAACTAACGCGTTTTCCATATTGTTTCCCAAGAAGGTATACAATTGGGGTGAAGAGGAAGGGAACTAGAACTGCCAGCCATAATGAGCCAAACATTTCATATACCTCCTAAAAGGGACATGCCGATAAGTAGAACAAGCAACAGAAACACCATATAGATTAGGTTGATCCTCAACATACCAGTTTGAATTTGTTTTAATCTACTACCTATACCGAAGATTAGTTTAGGAGCACTATCGTTAACATAGCCAAGCATAATTTTCTCCTCGAAAAAGCTATACAAAGTGCTGCTAAAAGATTGGAATTTTTTCGCAACATTATCACTTAAAGGAGTCATAATTTTTACTTCAAAGTGTTCGTAGATGAACTGCTTCAGCATCAATGTGCCACTTACAAAGACTGCGTAGTAAAGGTCATTGAGGTACCACCTGTTCCAGAGGAAACTGTGAATTGGTCGAAGAATAGCACTTTTACTGACAAACTCCCAACTGTTAACCTTTCGTTTAAACCAGAATATGTAGATTATACTTGAACCTATTGCGATGAGGAGGGCAGAACTACCTATAGCGGTTAATTTTGTCACATCTGAGATGTGGGGTTTGATAAACTCAAGGTGGTTTTCTTCGAATACTCTCATGACACCGACGCCTTCAAGTGTAAGTTCCATTTGATGTTCAAGATACAATTCAGGGCTCCAGCTGGGAACAAAGAAGCCAATGAGGCCGAAAACACTTAGAGCTATCATAATCACAATAAGTATAGCAATAGGCCAAGTCATGATTTTAGGGCTCTCGTGAAGGTGGTGTCCATGATGTTCGAGTTCTTGGATGAATTTGCTCTTCTCGCCGTAAAAGACCATATAGATGTAACGGGCACTGTAGACGAGTGTTATTAACGCTGTGATAACTGCAGTTAGGTACAGAATTGTGCCAAATTCTCCTCCCGCTGCTAGACTTGCTACGAAGACGGCGTCTTTGCTCCAGAAGCCGCTGAATGGCGGGATACCGGCTAGGCTCAGTGTCGCTAGTAGCATTAAGACTTTTGTAAAGGGTAATTCTTTCCCTAGATTTCCCATGTTATTCATATATATTGTTTCCACACCGTGGATGATGCTTCCGGCACATAGGAAAAGGGCTCCTTTGAACAAGGCGTGGCTGACGAGATGGAATATTCCTGCGGTGAGTCCGGGGAGGAAGTTCGCTTCAGTGAATCCGGATACTCCTAGACCAAGCATCATAAATCCAATTTGGCTTACCGTCGAGTAGGCTAAGACCTTCTTTAACTCTAGCGCGACAAGTGCTTGAGTCGCGGCGAGGAAAGCTGTAAAGGCTCCTATCGCTGCAATTGTATAGAAGAACATCTGAGCTTCTGGGAGGTCAGCTACGTAGCGACCCAGGTAAAAAGCTGGAGCTATTCTTGCGACGAGATAAACTCCTGCTTTAACCATGGTGGCGGCATGGATGAGTGCTGATACGCTTGTGGGACCGGCCATTGCTTCAGGAAGCCACTCATTTAGTGGAAACTGAGCGCTCTTTCCAATAGGGCCTCCAAGGAACAGAAGTGCTGTCAAACTCAAAAGGCCAGGTACAGCAGCGATAGATGTCATCCAGATTGGAGCAGACTCGATCAGCTCCAAGTAATTTAGAGTACCAGCGAAGTTGTAAATAATGAATATGGCTCCTAGTAGGAAGACGTCACCGATGCCTGTAACAACGAAAGCCTTCATACCAGCATGACTAGGTGGGAACATTTTAGTGGGCAGTGGACCACCCAGCCACCTCTCCTTGTTATCACGGTAATAGTAACCAATAAGTCCGTAGCTACACATCCCGACACCTTCCCATCCTATAAGGGTCTGTATTAGATTGTCAGAGAGAACAAGTAGAAGCATGTTACCAATGAAGAATAGGAATAAGAACCAATAGCGCGTGAGATGTTCATCACCGTGCATATAGCCAACGCTATAGACGACTATTAGAAAACTTATGAAAGCTACAACGTTTGCGATAACTATACTAAGGGGGTCAACAAGAACGCCAATACTAAATGGTGCTCCATTCGGGAGATTGATCCATGTTCCGATCTGGTAATCGTTAGTTGGGTGAAGGGCCCCCAGACTAGGTAACATACTCATAGTAGCTATAACCGCAAGCCCTGCAAAGAGCACGGGGGCATAGTCTCGGAATTTTGGCAATATTTTTGCTATTGGAAGCATTAGTATTGCGCCGAGTATAGGGATAAGCCAGCAGAGCCAAGCTCCTGGGTTCTGCATAATTACATCGAACCAGTTTTGGGGTACTACTGAGGTTAGAGTTGGAATCGCCTCGGACGAGGCTTGTATTAGGCTCATCATGGCAATATCACCTTAACATATTTCGGTAAGTTTACGGTAATTGCTTTGGCTGCTTCCGTTGCGTATTGGATCATAGAGTCAGGCAATACACCAAAGAGAACAACTAGTATAGCCATAACTACGGTAACGCTGAGCATTAGAAGCGGCGCTTCTTTTGTGTTTTGGGGTGCGGTAATTGGTTTTCCTACCAGGGAAATCATAACTCTGAGGTAATATACCATTGATATTACGCTGTTTATAACACCTATTATAACAAGCCACCAGAGTCCAGATTCCATTCCGGAACTGAATAATAGGAATTTGCTGATGAAACCGTTTGTTCCAGGAACTCCACCGAGCCCTAGGAGAGCAATAAACATCGTAATAACTGTAAGAGGCATCGTTTTGGAAATTCCCCGCATATTCTCTATGTCTCTGTTACCTATTTTTTCTATAATGCTTCCTGCGGAGAGGAAAGCTAGACCCTTCATAATGCTATGATTGAAGATATGAAGTACTAACGCCATTACTCCAAAAGTTCCTCCAGCGGCTACGCCAATGAGCATGTATCCGACCTGAGCAATGCTGCTATAGGCTAGCATTCTTTTAAGATCGTTCTGAAGGATTGCTACAACATTTGCGAATGTCATGGTGATTGCGGCTAAACCAGCAACCATAAGCATGAAGACGCTCTGCTCAAAGCTAATGTATAAGATTCTGGTGAGTCCATAAAGTGCGGTCTCTATCAGTATTCCACTCAGCATCGCACTAATGGGGCTTGGTGCCTCGGGATGTGCGTCGGGTAACCAAGTATGAAGAGGTACAATAGCTGATTTAATACCGAACCCAATAACAAATACGACCATCGTAACAATATACCAAAGATTCGATGGTGCACCTTTAAGAACTGAGCTTATCTGTGCAAAATTGACGGTGCCAGCCATGCCATAGATTAGCCCGATTCCAAGTAGAAGCATCGTTGAACCAACAGCACCCATAACCATGTATTTGAATCCAGCTTCGATTGGCCCCCAGTTATTCTTCCGGAAAGCGACTAGGACATAACTCGCTATTCCCATAATCTCCCAGAATACGAAGAAGGTAACGAAGTCTCCTGCGAAGGCGACCCCAATTATTCCTACAATCATGCAGCTCAGAAGTGTATAATATTCGGTAAGACGCGTATCGTGCGACATGTAACTGACGCTATAAATGGTCGTGAATAGTCCGAGTAGGGCTGCACTGAACGCCATGAAAACCCCCAACATGTCAATCTCGAAGCAAGCACCAAGTGGTGGTTGACCTCCAAGAGTAACGAGAGCGATCTTTGTTGGGCTAGATTGAACGATGTAATAGATGTTTACTACACTAGCGAGTGTCGCAAGACTAATGAGAATCGCAAAGCCTTCACGTATATATTTAATTTTCAAACGTTCTCCTAAGAGCCCCAAAAGAAGTACTGCGAAAGGAGAGAATATGAATAACATATCTATGTTCATTCTACCACTTCAGCCTCCGGAGTTCGTCCACGTCAGTTGTTTTGAATTGTTTATAGGCATTGACAATGAAGGAGAGCCCAACGGCGATAGTGCTGCCTCCTAAGATGATGCTGATAAAAGCGAGGCTCTGACCAAGTGGGTCAATGTAACCAAGGCTTTGACGATATGACGCAAAATAGATAAGTCCCAGATTACCTGCGTTTAGTATAATTTCGATACCGAAAAGTATTCGGATCATGTTTTTTTGTATTACGCAGTAGAGACCGATAGAGACTAGTGTGAAGATAGATCCTAGGAAGATGAGGTCATTAGTCATTTTATGGTTTCTCCTCTCTTAGTAGTGTTATACAGCTTATAGCGGTTGTAATGAGAAGTATTGAAGCGATTAGCATATCTATTCCCCTAAAGTTCCATAGGAAAAGGCTCATTCCAGCACCTAATTCCTCGTTAGGGCGGATAGGGAGAACTTCTCGGCTCCGGAAAATGGAGTGGGGAAAAGGTGTCGTTGAAATTATGTAAAGGAATGTAAGGAAAAATAGTACACAGACTATGACTCCTATAATTTTCGTACTATTGCTCTTCTCACTCATTGCTATCACTCCTGATGAACATTATCACAGAAACAAATAGTACGACTACCGCACCACCGTACACAAGCATCTGGAAGAGACTGACATAAGGCGCATATAGCGTCCAGTAGAGACCTCCAAGGCAGATGCACATACCGCCAAGGCTAATCGCTGAGTACAAGAGGTTACGGAGTCCAGCCACCCCAAATGCAAAAGCAATGGTAGCTGCGATAAGACCAAACTGAACAAGTTCAGATGCCACGCTTCAGACTCACCTTATAACTAATGGCTACCATATCAGGTTCTTCTCTATAAAAGGTTCGCTAAAATTGTTTACCAATCTATATTAAGCGTGGTAAATTAGTTCTGTTTAAGAAAATTAAAAATTATGTATTAATTTCGAGAGAAGGTGAGCTTCTAAAATTTATGTGGTTCGTAGCCTTTAGAAGCTAAGTCATCCTTTATGAAATTATGGCATCGGAACTTACTCAGGAAGAGTACCAGCATTATTCCAGACAGATTATTCTCAAAGAGTTTGGATTAAAAGGACAAATTAAATTAAAATCATCGAAGGTTCTAGTCGCAGGTCTCGGAGGGCTTGGCTCCCAACTATCTATGCAACTCGCTTCAATGGGAATTGGCCATCTTCGATTAGTGGATAAAGATATTGTTGAAGCCTCTAACCTGCAGAGACAACACCTCTACTCAGTAGAATCCATTGGGTATCCAAAAGTGGAAGCAGCTGCGATGCGACTTGGAAAAATGAATCCCTACATCGAGCTAGAACCTATCCCTATGTCAATTAATGAACTAACTGTTGATCGGCTTCTCAATGGCGTGGATCTCGTTGTGGATGGAATGGATCGAATGGCTCCCAGGTATGCTCTCAACCGCGCATGCATTCGCAAGGGTATCCCCTACATCTATGGTGCTGCGATAACACATATAGGAAGTGTTACTACTATTATTCCGGGAAAGACCGCTTGTCTTGAATGCTTCCAAGGAGGAGTTGACGATGAAAACGTACCTACCTGTGCTACAGTAGGAGTTACACCTAGCATAATCAATATTGTTGCTAGTATACAGGTGAATGAGGCGGTAAGGCTAATCTTGGGAATGGAACCGGTCTTAGCTGGGAGGTTATTGTACTGTGATTTAACAGATCTCAGCTTTGAGAAAGTAAAGCTCAGCAGGGCCGAGTTCTGTAAGGTTTGTGGCGATGATCGGGTTATTGTTCTTTCTCATTTGGATGAGATAGAGGAAATATGTGGCCGAGAAGGCAGGCGTGTTTTCACTTTTACACCGAATAATCCTATTATAGTTGATATAGGAAAAGTCGCTAGACTTGCTGAGTTAAGGGGTTTCAGATTATTAGTTCGTGGGAAGCTAGGGGTAACATTCACAAAGGGATCGATCAGGGGGAGTTTATTCACTACCGGAGTCGGTGTAATAGAAGGAGCTGAAACCCGGGAGGAGGCTCAAGGTATCTATAAAGGTGTATCCGGTGAGGATTGAAATAATATGACTTTGATTGAGGAAATTAAATCATTCATTGGCGAAAGAACGGGTAAACGTATCGCAATCGTAGGTATCGGAAGTCCTATTCGCGGCGATGATGCCGTTGGACTTTATGTACTTGATCTTCTGAAAAATATGAAGCTAGGTGATACTCTTCTTCTTCGAACTGAAACGGTTCCTGAAAGCTATACCGGTAAGCTCCGAGATTTTAATCCAACACATGTTATTTTGGTAGACGCAGCAAATTTTAGAGGCAAGCCAGGTGAAGTCAGAGTGATCTCTACAAACTCAATTTCTGGAGCGCGCTTAAGCACACACAATCTACCTCTTAACCTATATGCGGATTACGTCAGGAGTTCCATATGTCCTAATCTGATCTTAATCGGAATACAGGGTGTGAACATAGATCTGGGTGAAGAACTTACACCCGAAGTCGAGAATGGTGCAAAAAATTTAGCAAATTTATTTATTGAAATATTAGGCAATGAGCTGTATTAACAGGTTTAAGATTTATCGGATTTGGTATCTGCGGTGGTCTTTGCTGCCTTTGCAGATTTTTTTGGTTTTATCTCCGGTTCAGGAGCTGGCACCGTTAGTTTTTCAGTTGATGGTTGAACTGTTTCTATAGGCTTCGCTGCTGGGGTTACAATAGTTGTTGAAGGCTTAACTGGTGGCGCAGGGGGAGCACGTGGGGTTCTTTTAAAGTCAATAGTTCCGTCCGATTTGTTGATGACAGCTAACTCGTACTCGCCTGTCAAGATGAGGGCTCCTGTGGGGCAGTTGTCCTCGCATTGCTGGCAGAATATGCAGGCATTGAGGTTGACTTTAATACCTTCGCATTTTGGGCCGAGACCTTTCATCTCTATCGCGAATGCGGGGCAAATTCTCGAGCATATTCCACAACCTGTGCATTTTTGCTCATCGTATGCATGTTTGCCACGTCCTCCAACGGGGATCACCCGCTTCTGGAAGGGGTAAGGTATTGTTGCTGGTTTGCTGAAAGCGTTCTTGAGCAGTTCTCTTTCCATTGCCATTTTAGATCACTCCGCTTAACGCTATCATTGCCATTACATAAAGTACTGAAAGGGGAACTAGCGAGTTCCAAGCCATTTTAACCATCTGGTCGATTCTGAATCGGGCGAATGCTACACTTAAATTACTGAAAATTAGGACGCATAAAGTCGTTTTTAGCAGGAACCAGATGAATGGAGGTAATAATGGGCCTGCTGAACCACCTAAGAATAAGCTTGTGAGAAGTGCGGAAGCTAGAACAACTTTGATTTGTGTTCCAATGGTTAGGAGTGCGAGTTTTTTTCCACTGTACTCGACTTGCCAACCGTGAACGATCTCTGTTTCTGCTTCTGCCATATCGAAGGGACGCATTTCTAACTCAGCAAGGAAACAGATAACTGCGATACTAAAACCTATTAGCATTGTCAGGCCAAGAAGTGCTCCCCAGATTGTGGGACCAGTGATGAACTGTTGTATACTTTTACTCTGCCAAGCTACAATCTTTTCTATGCTAAGGCTTCCAGCCAGTATCCCAGGACCTAAACATAGGAGAACAAGGGGGACTTCGTAGGAAAGAGTATTTAGTGCTACACGAGTTGCACCGATCGCGCCGAAGGCGTTGCTGCTACTCCATCCACCTAGGAATACGAAAAGTACCACGAGAGTCAATAATAAGAGAACTACAACAAGGTCTCCTTCGAAGCTTACTATTGGTGTACTTTCATAAAGATTTGTGAGGCTTTGGATTGGGATGATAAATAGAGCTGCAAGTGGAAGTGCGAATATTAGTATAGGAGCTGAATTGAATATTGTCTTCTCGGCACCTCCTGGAGTGATGTCTTCCTTGGCAAGAAGTTTAATGAAATCTGCAAGGGGTTGAAGAATTCCATGCCATCCGGTATGCATTGGACCCATTCGGTTCTGGAGTCTGGCTGCGAATTTGCGGTTAACCCAGTTGCACCAGAGGGCGTATGTTATGATGAACAATACGCCGGGGAACACCACTATGCTTAGGATATCACTTATTTCGACCATTCTTCTGATACCACTCTATACCGTATTTTCTTAGTTGCTCTTCATCCATATCCCAGGTCTTATTTTTATCTTCATCGACAAAGACCATGCGGTCTGTACAACTGAAACATGGATCGATTCCAGCTAAAATTATGGGGATATCAGCAATATAACATCCCTTAAGTTTCTCTGCCAGACTGGGAATATTTCCATTTGTTGGTGCTCTGATCTTGTAGCGGTAAGGTTTGTTTTCTCCGCGGCTTACCATGTAATGAATGAGTTCTCCGCGTTGCGCTTCCATCATGGAGGCGCATTCTCCTTCTGGAACTTTCTGCATTGGAAGAAACTTAGTTTTTACCTCCCCATCAGGGAAGTTAATGAGAACATATTCGCAAATTTTTGTGGCTTCAATTACCTCATCAACTCTTACTAAAATATTTGCCAAGACGTCTCCCCCAGGGTAGGTAATAACCTTGAAGGGGATGTCTGGGAAAGCTAGGTAGGGATGATCTCGACGTACGTCTCGGTCAACTCCACTTGCACGGGCATGGGGACCGGTGCCACATAGTCTCATCATATCAGATTTACTTAGATAGCCAACACCTGCTGTTCTCTGAATAACTGTATTTTCTGCAGCAGCTGCTGCTTTGTAATACTCGGTACGTTCACGGAGAATCTGGAATTTTTTCTTATATTCGGGTATCCTATCTTTGCTGATGTCTCTACGGACTCCACCGATTACATTCCAAGCATAGTTGACACGATTACCGCTAATTTCTTCAAATAGATCCATAATGATCTCGCGATCACGCCAAACAAGATAGAATAATGTATCAAAACCTATCTCGTGAGCTCCTACGCCTAGCCAGAGTAAATGACTGTGAATTCTTTCCATCTCGTGGGCAAGTACACGAAGCCACTTTGCACGCTCAGGGATTTGAATTCCAGCAACCTCTTCCACAGAAAGGCAATAATTTGTCTGATGAATATTACTGCAAATCCCACAAACCCGTTCAATAAGACTTAGATTCTGTCCGTATGTTCGAGCCTCCATAGCCTTTTCGATTCCTCGGTGATTGTATCCGAGGCGAGGTTCAACATCTACGACTACTTCACCGTTAACTGTGAATAGAAAACTAGCTGGCTCCTTTAGAGCTGGGTGTTGTGGGCCTATTGCTATGGTAAATTCTGATCCACTCATGTCCATTCCTCTCCATCTATCGCCTTACGAAGACTCATTATGTCCCACTTTTTTAGAAGTGGATAGATCCCTTCAGGCCAATCTTCAGGCAGGTGTACTCGTTTTAGGTTGGGGTGCCCTTCGGGAGTGACACCAATGATATCATGTACCTCTCTCTCATAGAGGGTAGCTCCGTTAATTATTCCAGTGATGCTTGGTACTACTGCATTATCTCCAGCGACACGCACTTTGACACTCAGAAGAAGATCGGGTATATTGAGGTGATAGATTACCTCTCTTTCATCCCCTAAATCCATACCAGTTATACAAGCAAGATGGTAAAAACCATGTTTTTCCTTAAGGTAGGTGACTGTATCGCAAAGCTTTTCAACGTTTATCCTTATGTAAGCTTTCCGAGGTTTTGGGGTTTTAATATCATATACGTTGTCTTTACCAATAAACTCGGTTAGACCATCTAGAATACTCTGATTTTTTTCACTAAAACTCATAAACATTCACCTCAATATCCTGCACTCATCAAAAGCTTAACGACACCATCGAGTATAGCTTCGGGTTTAGGTGGACATCCAACGACGTAAGCGTTGACTGGGATTACCTTATCTACACCTTCCATGACATTATAACAATCCTGAAAAACGCCTCCGCTCCCCGCACAGCTCCCAACAGCAACGACAAACTTTGGTTCGGGCATTTGATCATAAATTCTCTTAAGTCGATCTTTGAGTTTCCGGCTCACAGAGCCAGATACGACAAGTACATCAGCGTGTCTAGGTGTACCTTTAAGTAATCCTCCGAACCGCTCCACATCATATCTCGGGGTCAGAACATCAACAATCTCGATATCGCATGCATTACAGGCAGCACCATTAAAATGTATCAGCCAAGGGGAACGGGTTCTAGCCCATGTTACAAGACCCATTTTACTTCCTCCAGTTCGCGGAAAGAACCGCGACTGATACAAGGCTAGAAGCCGCATAAGCTAGGGGTATACCGATGTTGTCTGGTCTTGCGAGTGTAGTCGCAAGAACGAACCCGAGTACATCGAATATCATGAAGAAGACAGCGAAGAGAAAGAACCTCTCAACATTTACCATTACTTTCTGAGGTGTAACATCTTCACCGCAGGCATACGGAGCGAGTTTACCGGCAGTATCCGGGCTCCGGGGAGCGAGGTCGTTGCCGATGGTCATAATGATGAGAGCGACGGCAACTGCTAGAACGAGAATGAACCCAAATCCGGTTAGACCTTCGAGCAACTTGGTCCCTCACAATTTCGTTTGATACGGGGATATAAACATTGATCGCAGATAAGAGTTTCCTTAAAGAGGATTTATCTTACCAGGCAGTATGACAATATAATTTTGGAGCATATTATCTTTAAACCGTCTTTGGAAAATGGGATTCTCTTTTCTTCAGTTTTTCAGTATTCAGTATTTATTATTGGGATATAATGTGATTAAACAGGGACTAAACCCATTTTTGATGTTTTTTTTGTTTATAAGAGAGTAATTTTTGGCGTAAGTTAGGTTATGCTTCTAAAAACTATTAAATCATTAAACGTCTAAATAATGTTCAGTTACTGAGGGGATATAATGAGTGGCGTAATTTCCGAAAACGTTGAGTGCCCAAGCTGCAAAGAAAAGGTACCTAAGACACTCTATTGTTTGAGCTGTGGTTACCCGATCTACAAGATGGATGAAGCTGAGACATCTTCTACTGAAGTAAAAACGGGAACCGTGGAGTCTCGACCAGTTGAAGAATCGAGTAAACCTGTTGTGACTGATTCGATAAAACCTGAGGAGATCACGGTTGAAGTTAAAGCTGAAGAACCCAAGTTGATTCAACCGGAAAATTTGGTGGATACGTCTCTTTCGAAGCCATCAGCAGAAGTTGTTTTAAAAGTAGAGGAGTCTGAGAGAAAAGAGATTGCTCATGAAGTTGTAAAAGACGTCCCCCCAATAGAAAAAGAGGTAACAGAATCGGTTATTGAAGTTCCACAGGAGACAGCCTCTGTTGAGATTTCTGAACCTGAACCTAAAGAATCCTCTATTCAAACAAAACTAGATGTGGTTCCTGAGCTTAAAGCTGAAGAAATTGAACAAGTAAAAGAGGAATTAATCTCTCTTGAAGTTACGGAAACTGAAGCTAAATCTCAAGAGTCAAAACAGAACATTGTTGATATTACACCTGAGGTTGTAACAGTTCAGGAACAAGTAAATTCTGTTCAATCTGAGCAGATGATCGATACTCAACCGGAGACACTTGCCGGAGAGGTCTCCGATGCAAATCCCGCTGAAGTACTCAATCAACCGAAACTAGATGAGAATCAAATAGAAACTTCTGAAAAATTTACTGAGGAAATCTTAGCTGAGGAGCCATCACGTAAAGAGCAAAGGGCAATAATTGAAGAGGCTACACTCGAACCAGTTATTGATGAACCTAAAATTATTATTGAAGAAGTTGCGCCTGAGCCAGGGGAGACACTTTTCAAATCTATACCTGAAACTCCCACCGCCACAGTGTATGTAGAGAGCAATGTTGAAATCCAAAGCATAGATGGAGATACATCCATGGAAGAGTCCAAACCCGTCAAATACATTCCTGATAGTTATTCGCGTGACGTCGTAGAGCATCTAGCACACATAACATCCGTAAAACTGAAACTCATAAAACACTACAGAGAAGGAAACATGAAAGAAGAAACCTTCACAAAACTCTTCAACAACACAACACAAGAAGAAACAAACTGGACCACACGCTACACCGAACTAACCCACGAAGCCACAGAGAAAATCTCTGAAGCAAAAATCTCTCACCAAACAGCTGAAGAAGCATTAGAGCTGTTAGAGGTGCGGAGAGCCATCGGTGACGCGTCGGAGGAGGAGTACGGTGTTAAGCTTCCGGCGTTTAAGTGGGATCTTGAGCATTGTGATGGGGTTATCGGTGAGTGGGTGGGTAAGCTCACGTATCTTGAGGGGTTGGGTGGAGTGTTGGGGGAGGTGGAGTTGGAGGGGCTTCGGGGTTTGGCTGGGGTTCAGTTGAATACGGTTGATGCGTTGGGTGTGGAGAGTGAGGAGTTGTTTGGTCGGGTTAAGGAGTCTTTGATTCGATCAATAAAACTACTAGGATAAAAATGGAAAATTGATAAAGAAATTACTTTAATTTGTTGAGTACTCATTTTACTACAAGCACTGGTTTTGTGCA
>JBFYNP010000024.1:0-15279 GCA_041304325.1 Candidatus Bathyarchaeota archaeon | reverse complement strand
CTTTCTTGACTATGCTTCTTTATTTTTCGAGTAGTTACATTAGTACGAATATGATTTTGTTAGGTTCGGTTTTTGGTGTTTCAGGATTGGTTTTGTTGATGACAAGCTTGATCCTGTGGATGTTAGATAAGATAAACAGAGAAAACAACACACGTATAATTTAGTTCGCACGCACTTGGTATCCTAGAAATTAGTTGAAAATGGTTGTTTCATCAGCACACGAGCGCGAATGATGGCGTTTTGTTCTGGTGCGGATGACATCATTTGGGTTAGCCTTTTTATTCCCTATTATCGTGGAGCCAATGGAAAATAATCTTAACGCAATTACTTTTCTTCCCTAATAACGATATTTCCACATTTAGAACACGCCGTTGATCCTAAATCAAGCAGTTTACCACAGCTTGGACAGTATTTAAACTCTTTAAACTGTAGCTTTCTTTCTCTAATAGCGCCCTCTTGTGAAAGCTGAATGATAGCCCCCAACATCAATGATAGCAAAACAAATAACCCTAACCCGTTATAGGACCAAATACCGATAAAAATCCCTCCATAAGCAATGAAAATTGAACCTATCCCAGTTGAAAGCACAATATACCCGAGTTTGTAATAGCGGTAACCCGCTAAGAAAGAGAGAAGGAAAGAAATTAGCAGCGCTGGGTAATTATAAACTGTCTGAAATACAGCATAGGTTAACCTCCATTCAGTAAGAATCTGATAGGAAGTGAAGCCTGAAACGATTAATGCACCAATCACCCCACTTGTAAACGCAATTGAAGCTCTCATATAGATAAAAAAAAGTAAAAAGAAACCAAGACCAGTCATTAAAAGAATAACGACTCTAAACAAGAAATCAAGGCGTAATAACTGAGAACCAATAAAATCTCCCACAACTAATCCAAAAACCAAACCCGAGATCCCGACAATTTGCTGATGAATTTTCCAACCTAAAGCCTCTATTCCAAAACCGATTATCATTAAGGAAATACCGTAAAAAAACTCAGCGTTAATCATCGTTATATATGGTGGTTAGACATTGGACGATTAAACCTTTGTATACGCACGCGAGTATCCAAGTATTGAAGCATAGATCGAGTTACAATATAGGTTTCAGCTTCAGTGTTTTTATAACCTGTGAAGACACTCGTCATTTGGCGTGTGTCACAGGCTTGTGTGAAAAGAAGAGGATACTCGTCGTTGATGCGCGCTGGCATGTCCCTAAATTGGTTTAAGATGGTTAATAATGGTTTTAAACCCGAATTCCTGTTTCCAGCCAAAAATAGAGCTCTTTGATAAGAAAGATCATAAACCCGCTGAGAAGCCCCAGCGACTTAAACACAGGAAAACAGCCTAACAATGAACGACCAGCTGCCCGATTCATGGGTTCGACCCATTTCGGATCTGAATTAGCCTCTAAGATGCTTCGAAGCTTGTTGGCGAGTGTGGTTTTCTCGGTGTTTCGACGGATCGTCTGTTTTGGGCTGATAAGGAGACGGCTTCTGGGAGAAGGTGAGTGGTTTGTGATATGCCCGTATTTGCCTTTATATCCGTTGAGGGGAATTAAGACCATTTAAAACCAGTTATAATTAATATAGGGACAAGCCAGCGTGCGATCGAGCTCCTTAAAGCTGGTGCACTATACAAAGTCATTTCCTGGAGTACCGCGAATGATGGAGTTCAGAAGTGGTGGATTCCTGCTACACTGGTCATTGGATCAGATTCCTTTCAATACACCTAAATTCGCAATTGAATATTATCGTGTATTTTATAACTACGGAGGGTTAGGCCATCCAGAAAGAAAGAATAAATTTGAGTGCATCGATTCTAATTTGCTCCTATAAAAGAGCTTTATTCTTAAAACATTGTCTGGATGCACTTTGTAAACAAACAGTTGATGATTTCGACGTTATCATTATTTTAAAGCCTAGTGGTGACGGTTCTGAACAAGTAATTGAGGCGTACAAAGATAGATTAAGCGTAAAGGTAATTCACCAGACTGAAGGGTTCTTCATAGACGCTGTTAAAATTGGACTTGGACATACAAAAGGAGCCATAATTGTTTTTTTGGATGATGATTCAATAGCTCAAGAAAATCTCATCGAAGAACATTTAAAACAATATAATAATAATCTTAAGATTGGTGGAGTTTCGGGAAACGTGATATCAGCTTCACTAAAATGTGATGATATACTCGCCATTAATCCATATATATCGGAGGTTATCCCAAACAAAAAGCGGTTTCTTACCAAAATTTCTCGTTCCTTATGGAGACGACCTTTGCCCGGCATGGATGATTTTTTCTTTTACATATCCAAAGCGGGAATGGTAGAACGTAATACAGAGATGAATGAGGAATTGAAAATTGGTGTAACTAAATCTCTTTTAGCAATGGGTGCAAACATGTCTGTTCTTGCAGATGCCATCAAAGGAATAACACTTCCAACGAGTTGGATACTTGGTTTAGGCAATGAGCAATACATTGGTTGGTACATTTGGCGTCATGGATATACAACTCTCTTCAACCCAAAGGCAGTAGTGTATCATATATCCCATGGAGAAACACTTAGTAGAGGCAATAAAGGTAAAAATCTAATTCTAAAATCAGTTGAAAACAGTTTACTTTTTAGTCGCTTATACGGCTTGGAACCCGGGTTATCGACAATGCATAGGATAATTTGGTTAGTTTATGAAATTCTCTATATTTTAAAAACGAAATCAAATTTAATGAATAGGCTTCAAGCGGTTATTATTGGAGAATTCATTGGGTTGAAATGGCGCTTTTCAAGTAAGCACCGCCAATACAATAAAAATGATCTTATAAATTTAAAATGAATCTTGCATATGTGCTGAACTCTCTTTTTGAGGTATCTTCACCAATTAAGTCGTTTTTGCACGCGCAAAATAGTTAGCCTAGAAGTAATTCAGCTGCACTCTGTAAGAATCGAGGTTCTCGAGATAATTATATGAGATGCTATCTATTTAGGGACAAGCCAGTGCGATCTATCCCAATCAAACGCATGTGTAAGATTATCCGAAAATATTTCATTGAAGTTATTTATGGATAACGATACTGCCACCTTCTATCGCGGTGATTGGATTAGATGTAACCGAGGCGTGCGCGATTACGTTAAATGCGTGTGCGCTTTTTTTCATCAATTTCTAATAATAAATTATTCCATTGTAATTCAATCTCTTCAAACGAAAAATTACTAGCCCAATGTTTCCCTTTCTCCGACATCCGTTGAAAAAGAGAATTATCTGCCACCAACTGTTTAACATATTTTGAGAACTCATTTGGACTACTTACTCTAAATCCAGTCACATTATGAAGAACAGTCTCCTGTTGCCCACCACCATCAGCGACTATTGGGACACAACCTGCTGCTTGAGCTTCTACAGGTACGATACCAAAATGCTCCATAGGGTTATACGTTAACAGAATTTTTGAAGATACCAACGTATCAATTATTTCATCATACAAAACATTCATTTTAATTTCTATAGGATAAGATTGCCCCTTTAACTCATCAACTTTTTTAATAATTTGCTTTGCATAAGATATGTTTCCTACATTTTGAGATATAGCCCCTACAATTTTTAAACCACATTTACATTCATCATATAAATCTATATAAGACTCAATAACATGCTCTATTCCTTTATGACTATCTAATCTTCCAACATAACATAATTGATTTATTTTATCTTTTTTTACCTGAAATTTACTTACATCAATTGTCGGATATATTTTTTTAAGGGAATCTCTCTTTAAATATGGACCCCATAAAACTCTCGCAACCTGTTCCGTATAATGTGAATTACATACAGTATAATCTAATCTAGGTAACTGTTTATAATGTTGATGCCAATAAGGCACTCTAAATAATAAAAATGGGTAAGTATTTTTTCTAACAACGGCTTCAGTAGGAAAATGACAGTAATGAATCTTAAACACATTATTAGGAACAGAAGAAAAAACACCGGGCTCAAGATCAGCAGAAATTATTAAATCCGGATTAAAATCCTTAATACACCTTCTGATCGATGACCCAGAAGCAAGCAATTTATTCCACATAAACCCCTTACCCTGGTTCGCACGGGTAATTTGATCAATAACCCATGAGGGCGTGTATATTTTTTCGATTTTTTGTAATCCTTCAAAACTATGCTCATTCGGCTTCTTCCAAGAACATAATGCTAGTTCATGGTCAAATCTGCCAAGCATCTCACATAAATCGGAAGTAAATTTAGTTGTACCCCCCAGAATATTGGCATTTATTAAAGCGATAGCAACCCGCATCATAACTACGAAAAATGAGTTTCTATTTAAAGATGGCACTCACACGCAACAAAATAGCTCATTAACTCACTATTTGCGCGCTGTTACCTAGAAGTAATTAAGCTGCACTCTTGAAGAATCAAGGTTCTCGAGATACTCAGCGGGGAAGCTGCAGTCAATAATTCTATAATAGAAGTAAGTCTTATTCTGACTCGACGCGTCGATGAAACTATTCCGTTCCGCTAACCCCTCATATGGGTGCCCTTTAGTAGTCGGAAAGAAGATCGCTGCCACGTTCTCGTGGTTGAAGTGCTCACACGCGTCAACGATCAAGGCGTTGGCTACATCAAGTCTATTCGGTAACGCAAGTAGGTCACCGATAGAGCCTTCCCTGTAGTCTCCGTCCTCTGTTATGTTCAAAACACTGAAGCCCAGCACTTCGTCGTCTCTCACAGCTATTCTCAGTCGATACGAATTTATCGTTGGTCGGCTGTGCTTCCAGTTAAGGTAGTTGGCCTTCTTGACTATGCTATAATCGTAGCCATCCTTCACCTTCTCCCAGAAACCGTCGATTCTATTATCAAACTTTACCACATCAACAATCGAGAACCCTTCAGTCTTATCGGGTTCAGATGAAAACATATGTCTAACCTCACTCAACCCAGTTAAGACTGCAATACCTACTCTAGTCACCACATTATCTTTCTGCCTTCTATTTAGAAATGAATCTTGATCTCGAATCTTGAGAAGGTGTGAAATATAGTGTTTAGAAGGAGTGTAACCCATTTTTATGATGTTTTCTTTGACGATATGATTCTCTGTAGCTAAGTAATCAAATTTTATTCCATGCTCGATGTTTTTTTCATCGGAAATGATCTTCAAATTCTTCCAGATACCATGTCCTTGATAATCAGGGTGGACTGCTACCTCGTCACCATATCCGGATCTTAGGATATTGTCACCTATCTTGATATCTAACACGATACGATGATTTACCCCAACTACTTTTTCTCCATCTTTAGCTACATAGACTTCAGATCTCGTTGGACCCTCAAGGTGTTTCCAACTCCAGTTACCTAACGGATCCTTGATCTGCCCCCATTTAGGAAAAACCATACATAGCAATTCAATAATGCCTTTCTCGTCTCCGGGAGAATACGCCCGATAAACGATTCTGTTATTCAAGTTGTTATGGGTATTTGATAACTAGTAAATAAATAATTACACGCACGCGCACACGAAGCTCAAACCAATAATATATGTGGCTCATATGGTGTCTGCATAATTAAAATAGAATCTTCCTGGAGAGGTTTTTTTAATTGATTGAATCTCGATTTCTTTCATCTCCTCTCTATATTTTTTTGTAATGTTAAAATAGATGTTGGGTTTAGACCCTGAATCGATGAAGCCCTTCATTTTTGAAAGCTCTTGGTATGGGTGCCCCTCTACAACCTGATAATAGACTGTGTTAATCCCAAGTTCATCAAGATGCTTACAAGCGTAATCGAGAAGAGCATAAGCGACATCGAGTCTATAGTTTAAGGCTAGTAAATCCTCGATCCGAGCCTCAGTGTATCCTTCATCTTCACTTAACCCTATTACAAGGAAACCTAATGGGTCTTCGCCTTTCGTAGCTTGAATGAATATGTAATGGCCTCGAACAGGCTTGGAGAATCTCCAGTTAAGAAATCCACATTTCTTTTCTAAGATAAAATCGTAGTCATCTTTAATCTTCTCCCAGAAACCGTTTATTCTTTCATCGAAGCCTTGGATTATTTCTAAATTATAATCATCGTTCTGCTTATATTCTGGTTTAAACAGGTTTTTTGTCTTGTTAAGAACTTTTAGAGATTGGTAACCGGTTCTTAAAAGTATGTTGTTTTTCATCGGTCTCATGCGTAGATGAAGATTTATGTCGTTGATTTTTACCATGCGATTTACGGGAAATGGAAATTTTTCTTGGTTTTTCTTGGCGTTATTGTGGATAACCTTAGGGTTTGTCGTAGTCTCATAGTGATACTTAGACTTGAAAGTTGCGTCTTTGCTTTGGAAATCATCCATCTTAGCCCAGAGGCCTTGACCTCTATATTCGGCGTCGATTGCTAGGTCATCACTCCAAGTTAATGTGGTTAGCTCAGAGCCTATTTTAGCGTGAAATATCTTATGGTGATCACACCCGATAACTTTGTTATCTGCAATTATAACTGTAATTTTATTTTGATGGGGTGAGTCAACGTATTTCCATCTCCATAGTTTTAAGGGGTCAATTGATTTATCCCATTTAGGAAACGTTTTTCTTAAGAGCTCTACAATACCCTCGTCGTCTTCAGGCTCGCGAGCGCGAATGCCAAATGTCGTCAAAGTACATATAATATTAACATATTCTCAGATAAAAATTAATATACTAAGAATAATCGACTCGTTCGCACACGATTAGGAGAAATGAATAAACCAAAAATCAGACTACACGCATAAAACAGTAACTCCTTAAAAAAATAGATGGATATCAAGTCCAGTAGGGTTATAAACAATAATTCTCCTCTATTGACTTAACTGATTTAATCTTAGGATGATCTTCATGCAAAAACTTAGTTTAATAAAAGATAGGAAGGCAATCTCAACCTACCTCGCGGCAATACTGTTAATAATGCTGGTCATCGCGGCCGGGGTATTTTTTTACGCTAACTCGCGCGGCTGGTTAAATCCTGATCAAGGCAATCAGAAAGCCATTATGCTCCAGAGCGTAACCATGAGGGGCGATAATCTATGGATATACGTGAAAAACACTGGGGTAGGTTCCATCAAACTGGACCCTGATGGGGATTCACACGTCTATATGAACGAAGAACGTAAAAACTATACAATTCTTGAGAAAGATCTAAAGACAGAGCTTCCCGTAGGGAAAACATGTACCATCCAGATTGAAAACCGGCACCTTGACCCAGAAATGTCCGGAAAAACATGCAAATTCAAGGTTATTTCTGCGGATGGGGTATTCGCTGAAGGGTCATACATACTAACTTATTCGATAATAATCACTCCAACGAAAACCACAATGACCCTCTCAGACACCACAATAACTAATATCGAATCCGTAACAGCTACGGCAAGCGTCAATCCTCCAACAGCTACAGGGCAGATGCTGTTCCAGGTATCCACCGACGGTGTCACATGGAACAGTGTAGGTGCATCAAAGATCCTTATTGGAGGAAAAGCAACCTCTGACCAGTACAAATCATCAGTTGGACTATACTACCTCAAAGCCATCTACCAAAGTGACTCAGTCTACTCCGGCTCAACCAGCGATATAAGTCAACTTATAGTAACGGGTTTAGGAACCACCTTATCGACGACTACCACAGAGCTCTCAGCTTCAACCATAACACTTAGCGAATCCGTAACAGCTACGGCAAGCGTCAATCCTCCAACAGCTACAGGGCAGGTGCTGTTCCAGGTATCCACCGATGGTGTCACATGGAACAGCGTAGGTGCATCAAAGACCCTTATTGGAGGAACAGCGACATCCGACCAGTACACGCCAGTTGTAGTCGGATTATACTACTTTAGAGCCATATATTTCGGGGACTCGACTAATGGTCTTTCAAAGAGTGGAGATGCAGAAGCAATTCTAACAGTAAATCCAACTGATGGGGGGGGTACCGCCTCTAAACTGGTATTCAATAACGGTGCATCACAGACCCTGAGGATCGGTGTTGTTTCAGGCCCCATAACTGTTCAGAGACAGGATGCAACCAACATCCCATCAAATCTTGGAGGCGCGACCACTGTAAATCTAGCATCCTCTTCGCCAGGAGGAGCCTTCTACTCTAACGTAAGTGGTGCCACGGCGATAACATCTATAGTCATCGATAGCGGTGTTAACGAATCGGTTAGCTTCTACTACAAGGATTCGACTGTGGGATCATTCACAATCACAGGAACTTCAGCCAATTTGATCCCCGCAACAACAACATTCACTACAAGTCCAATAATCGCAACTAAACTGGTATTCACCGCAGGTGCCGATCAATCACTGGTAATCAACGAGGTATCATCAAAAATAACCCTTCAGCGACAAGACGCTGATGGTAACCCAGCTGGCAACGCACAGATCACAGTAAATTTAGCCACAACCTCATTAGGTTCTGACGGGGGCAAATTTACCTCAGATGCAAACGGCAACAGCATAATAACCTCAGTAACCATCGCTGCAGATACTAGCTCCACCGACTTCTACTACTATGACAAACAGACCGGTACACCAACAATCACAGCTTCATCAGGTAACCTAACATCAGCAACAACTGTATTCACAATCATCGACTTTGAACTTAGTTACCGAGATGGCGACAACCAGAAATTGCTTGTCAATCAAGTTTCAGATCAGATGAGAATAAGAAGAACAGACACGATCGGGGACACCATCACAGTTAGACTCACAACAAGTACAACCTCCACAGGTAAATTCTTCCTCGACTCAAATGGAACAACTCAAATCACCTCAGTAAAAATCAACTCTGGTTCAAGTTCATCCTCTTATTTCTACTACAAGGATACCGCGGTTGGCTCTCCGGTTCTCACGGCTTCTTCATCGGGGTACACGTCAGCGAAAACAACATTCAGCATCCGGCTGCCTAAACTAGCATTTACAGTTGGAGGAGGCCAGACATTCACAGTAGATGCAGTTTCGAGTCAGATCACGGTTCAACGTCAAACCGCAACCAGTGGCCCATACTTTCCCGATGTAGCCATCACCTTAGAGTTGACGTCAAGCTCTGGTAGCGGAGTGTTCTACTCTGATGCCGCCGGTACTAACGTGATTACGTCTGTCACAATCGCGAGTGGGGTTAGCTCCACTAGCTTTTACTACATGGATACGGAGGTTGGTTCTCCGGTCCTCACGGCTACTTCAGCCGGATACACTTCAGCGACAACAACATTTAACATCAGCTCTGGAAACCCAAATATACCAAAACTCAATTTTAGTTTTAATTCTCAATCTGATTGGGATGCAGGCTGGGAACAAGGTACACAACCTCCATGGCGATATGCTGAAGCACAGGAAATTGGGGAAACTGGAACTGCTACATGTGACTCTCTCGTTGAAGATGATGGACCATTTACAAGCGATCCTATCGACGCATCTCGCTCATCAATTATCCGCATTACCTTCCAGTACAAAGTTCACCAAACTGAAACCAATGACCTATGGGCATCCTATTCCGGTATAAGTTATCCCAATATCAGTGCAGGAAGTCCCGACTTCCACTCACTTGGATCCCTTGGCTCTCCATCACAGGGTAGAGATGTTTGGGTCTCTGTCACATACATATTAACACGGGCAACAAATCCAGACGCATTTACTACCACTTTCAGATTCCGTTTCGAGAGCGATCTCTTTGGCTTTGGAACTAGCTATGAGCAAGCGTGGATTGACAACGTATTAATCACTATGGACGCTTAATAAATTCTGACAATATACAAAATAATGAAAAAACGCATGCGCAGTTCCCATATTTTTTCTTTCTCATGATAATCATACCAATATTACCGTCTTTGATAATACAATCGCGCGTGCAAAAAATTGTCTTAAACCAAGTGAGCTTTCAAAAGTAAATTAGTATAAATTAAAATAAATCGATTTTGGGTCATATTCTGAAAATGTTTTCGGATCAAAACCCGAACAATCATTCGGATTATAATAAAGGAAATTTTTATTTGCTATTGAGACATCGATAAAACCTTTTTTAGCTAAGAGTTTTTTATAAGGAAGGTCTTTTATTGTTTGACTAAAGATGGAGTTAGCCCCTAATCGCTCGAATTGTGTCACCGCATCATCAATTAGGTATTCAGTAACATCTGGTCTTTCCTTTAACGCTAATAAATCTATAATCGACCCCTCTGAATCAACCTCGTCTTCCGAGTAATATAGCACACTAAAACCGAGAATTTCTTCACCTTTTGTCGCTAGCCTGATATAATATTGATCAGAGTTGCTACAGTATCGCCAATTAAGATAATCCTCCTTTTTCTCGATGATGAAGTTGTAGTTATCCTTCACCCGATCCCAGAAGAGGTTTATTTTTTTATCGAATCTTTTGACGCTATTTATAGAAAAATCCTTTTCTCCTCTGTTAATACGGGGGGCAAAGTTTCCTAGGGAATTAGCACCCTTGAGAAGAATTAATCCCATTTTATTCTTTAATGTGTCTCTGTCGGTATTTTTCAAGTATTTGTTAAGATCCTTTATTTTAATCATGCTTAAAAGTGAAAATGGGAAAATAAGATCGTTATAAGATGAACCAGTTTTTGAAATAATCGGATTCTCCGTTTTATAGTATTGGAAACGTAGTTCATTAGCCAATAAATCGTTATGACTAAAAGATACTAGATTTTTGTAGATGCCTTTACCTCTATAATCAGAGTCGGTGGTAGTATCATCCCCATAAAGACTAATTATGATCTGATCTCCAAGTTTTATATTGATAGCCAAATAGCAGATAACACCGATTATTTTATCTCCATCTAATATTAAGTATACCCATATACCATGAGGCGATTTAAGATATTTCCATTTCCAGTATTCAATAGATCGTTTAGACCATTTAGCGAAAGATTTCTTTAGAAGAGCTACTATCCCTGCTTCGTCTCCTGGCTTATATTTTCTGTACTCGAAATTAGTAATCAACATACAAATTTTATATATAGCGGATTTAACTTTTATTGATTCTAGTTCTCTACGCTTGTGAAGTATGATGGCTCTTCTTCTGAGAGGTATGACTCGTAGCTATATGGAAAAGATTTTACCTATTTATGATGAGGCTGTTAAGCCGATGGGTTTCTCTAGTGGCTTAGTATCTCTAACTTTCTCTATGATGAGCTTTTAAGGCATAATGGTGAGTATCCTGAGCCTACCACCAGAATCGAGAAGACCCTTGAGACTCCTCTACAATCTTTTTCCCAAACCCAAACATACACGGCGGTATGGGTTACGGCGCCGACCCCATAAAGGCGCGTGAGTTAGAGGCCACCATTGTAGACCCGCACCCATACGCTAAAGGCACTATAAAGAGCGTCTACGAGCAGTATCCGCATCTGCAGAAGGTGCCACCCGCAGTTGGCTACAGCCACAACCAGATGAAGGAACTGCAGGAGACCATAAACGACACGCCGGCAGACATTGTTCTACTGGGCACGCTAACCTTTGTGCGAAGATATCTAAAGCTGAACAAGAAGGCGTTAAGAGTACGTTATTAACTGAAAGAGCGGAGAAAGGGGTACCTCGAGAAACCCATACTCGAATTAATGAAATCCTAGAGGATGCTACACACATGTGTTTTTCATTTTGTTAAAAGTAGCTTAATTGTATTCTCGATGGATTGAGGTTTTTTAAGTAATCTACGGGAACGCTGTTACCATTTATACGGTAGTAAAAAAAAGTTTTGTTTTGGCTCGACGCGTCAAAGAATCCATTCTGGAGAGCGAGTTTTTCAAATGGATGTTTTGTCGTAGCCTGCAAATATATGGCGGCTACCCCTCGTTGAATAAAGTGGTCAGATGCATTTCTTATCAGAGTATTGGCTACATCCAGTCTCTCGGGGAGAGCCATTAAATCGCTGATGGCGCCTTCGCGGTATTCGCCATCCTCTCTAATATTCAGTACACTGTAGCCCAGAAGTTCTTCTCCTTTCAAAGCGATTCTAAATACGTGCTCTGTCCATGTGGGTCGGCTATGTTTCCAGTTAAGGTAGCGGCTGTCTTTTACTATGCAGTAGTCGTATCCTTTTTGGACGCTGTTCCAGAACTGGTCAAACCTTTGGTCAAAATTTGGGATGTTGACTATTTCGAAGTCTTCAATTGGTTCAGAATCGTTAGCTAGGCGCTGTTTTACTTCGCCTAGTCCTGTTAACGCTGCGACTGCGATCCTTGTTACTACATCCTCTTTCTCTCTCTGTCGTAAGAACGCTTGCTGATCTCTGATTTTTAGGAGGTGCGATATGGTATGATTAAATGGGGTGTAACCCATCTTTATCATATTGTCTTTAACTATGGGATTTTCAGTCGCCAGGTACCCGATTTTGGCCGCGTTATCATTGGTATCTGTCTTTTGCGAGAATTTCTTAAGATCTGACCAGACACCTAGTTGACGGTAATCGGGATGGACAGCCACATCGTCTCCGTAGCCTGCGCGTGTCACCGATTCTCCGATCTTGATGTCGAGTATAAGACGGTGATTCACGCCAACGATTCGCCCAGCATCTTCGGCTACGAATATCTCTGGCGGGTTGGGACACTCGAGGTACTTCCACTCCCAATTGCGATTAGGGTCAGTGAGGTTACGCCACTTTGGGAATATTATTCTGAGAAGTTCAACTATTTTTGATTCGTCTCCGGGCAAATATTCTCTATATTTAATGTTCCTGCTGTCCATTGGCTTAACATATGCATCTATTGTTTATATTTTATCCTAGTGGTTTGATGTTCTCAACATATTCAACTCGCATGTTTTCAGGTGCGCTTTGTTCGATTTAATATAAATGAGGCGTATATTCTTCTATGAGAAGGGTAGCCATGCTGGAGGATTCCGAAATTAATATACTGCGTGTAGAATCCGTTAGGGTGGATGGAAACCGCCTTCTTGTTGATTTCCGGTGTGAGGGTCAGGTTGGCAGGTTCTTTACGACGAACCACTTCTATGCAGAGTACAGTACTGACATCGGGTCTGTTCCCAAAGAGATACTTGTCATCCCGTTTCTAGCGACTGTTCTCCCGATTGCTTGGGTGACCCATACCTGCATCCATGTGAACTCAGTTGATGAAGCGTTCTTCCACTCAATGGAGCATTATAGGGATGCATTGGGAAAATTGTACCCAAAACTCAATCCTGGTGGAGGCTTGGTTACTAAGCAGCTCCTGAGCCAAGGTTCTGACCTTCAGTCGAACAACATGATGCTCTTCAGCACTGGGGTTGACGCTCACGCGACCTTCGCACGCCACAAGGATGAGAATCTCAGCCTGGTCCTGATTCAAGGTGGAGATATCAGAATCGGTGACAACTTGGCGTGGAGTGAAGCCGTGCAGCACGTAGCGGAATTTGCTAAACAAAACAGCGTTTCGTTCAGCACTATCAGGTCCAACGGCGTTTACATAGCGGATAGCTTACTGCTTCGGCGCTACGATGACCAGTTTGTGATAAGAGGTGCTTATGAGACGACGTGGAGCCGTGGGAGGCCTTGGTTTGGTTTGACCTACCTGGGATTGAGCGCACCACTAGCATACCTTGAGAAAGCAGGTAAGCTATACATAGCGTCAAGCTTCACATCCCAATACCCAGGGGGTTGGGGGTCTCACCCATCTATTGATAACTGCGTTGCATGGTCAGGGACGAAGGCGATCCATGATGGGTACGAGGTGAGTAGGCAGGAGAAGCTGGGGATCATATCGGATTTCGTCCAGAGATCAGACCAGAGAGTCACCATAAAGGCGTGCCTGAACCGCTCGCGTACCCGAAGCGGGAACTGCGGAAGATGTGAGAAGTGCAGCAGAACGATCGTTGGAATGGAGCTTGCAGGCTTGGATCCGAATTTGTATGGTTTCAAGGTTTCTCCGGAGACGTTTTCTCACATCAAGAACCAACTTATACATGGATCTTGGGCGTTCAACGATGACACCAGGTTTTACTGGGAGGATATTAAGCGTCATGCGCACCTCAAGGACCAGATTATTCACGCCGAGGCGAAGCCTTTTCTTGAGTGGCTCACGGGCACTGACCTTTCTCAGGTTCAAGCGCAGTGGTACAGGAAATCACACGCTTATGACTTTGGCAGAAAGTTGAACCCTTTTTTCATGTCGGTGCCTTACCCCCTGTACTTGTACCTGAGGAAGGCATATTTCCTTACGAATAGGATTTTTCCCTTCTTCATCTAGCTATTTGTTGAGGGTACTGCGCGTACTGTAGATTACAAGCCTACTTCACAATAATCTAACCCTTAAAGGATAGAGCTAACCTAATTTTAGCAAGAAATCTCCTGAGAGGAGTATGAGTATCGGGATAATATGATAAAGCAGTATGATCACATAAACTACATTGGCTATTAGAAAGAGGACAATCACCATCGATACAAGGTTGTCAGCAGGAAAGGTTGAGAGTCACTTAGATGTCTCAAACGATATGAAGAAGTACTTCGAGTCATTCGACTTGTACTCGAGTTACGATGCTGATATAGTCTCTGTAAAAGGGATTCTAAACATCCCCGCGGTCGCAACTGTTCTACCGCTAGCATGGATCACCGGAGCTGATGTGTTCGTTGATGAGCTAGATGAGAAGTTCGCCTTATCCATGAGGGCTCTTCAGACTCAGTACAAGGAGATCTACCCAGCCGCCCCCTTTAGAACAGAGATTAAAGCTGACAGGTTGGTCAAGAGCGAGGGTAGTACACAGGGAACAGCGCTTCTCTTCAGTGGCGGGTTGGACTCGACCTACTCACTATACAGGAACATGGCTTTGAAGCCGAGGCTGGTCATAATCCTAGGTGTTTGGGATATCCCCATCTCCGATGTAGACTTTCAGGAGGGAATTGTAAGCGAGTACTCTGATTATGCACGGCGTGAGGGTTTGGATATTAATTTCGTTAGGACCAATGCATTGGAGCTCTTTTACACCAAGAATGATGAAATCAACTTTCTGTGGGAGAGATTTCAGGGGAGCCACGAAGGAAACTTTTGGGATGGCTTAGGGTTCTCGCTGGGCCACCTCTGCCAAGCAGCGCCACTCTCTTTGGGTAGGTTTAATCAGCTACTTGTATCGGCGGGAGTCGATAAATCGATCACCATGAGGGATCATCCATTCGCTTCCTCACCGGGTGCTGATGAGAGTATCGCATGGGCAGACCTCAGAGTTAGGCATGAGGGTCCGGTGTACAGACATGAAAAGACAATCTATCTAAGAGATCACCTTAACAGAGGGGATGTAAAGCTTCGTGTATGTTGGTCTAGTCCAGAGT